>JBFFCW010000325.1:0-4897 GCA_041559695.1 Desulfobacterales bacterium | reverse complement strand
TACGATGATGGGAACGACTTCGGGCATATCCGCACAGGTAGGGATCAGATAGTCTTTAAACGAGAGGGTTTGACCGGGAACAAACGCTTCCATGAGGGCAAAGCCCATTCCCATGGCCACGCCGCCGCATATCTGGCCCTTGACATTTTCTGGATGAATCGCCTTGCCGACATCATGGGCGGCCACTATTTTTTCGACCTTCACCTCCCCGGTCAGTGTGTCGACACTGAGCATCGCCAGCTGACAGGCAAAGGCATAGGTGGCGTAGGGCACGCCCTGGCCGGTCTCCGGATCCAGCGGCACGGTATCCGGATCGAAAAACCCGTTCCAGGTCAGCGGAAGGCCCTTTTCGCGGATGCGCCGGGCCAGCCATGAAAATTCGATTTTTTTATCGGGATTATCTAGCACCCTGACAAAACCCGAATCTAGCTGTAAGGATGTTTTGGGTGCGTTAAGTTTGTTGACCGCTTCGGTCAGCAAAACATCTGCCAGCTGTTCAGCAGCCCCTTTGACCGCATTTCCCGAAATATACGTCTGGCGACTGGCGGATGTGGCACCGGCGTTGGTGGTACACTTGGTGTCGGCCACAAACAGACGGATGGAATCGGGCGTCAATCCCAGAACCTCGGCGACAATTTGAGCCAGGACGGTGGTGGACCCCTGACCGATATCCGCACAACCCGTAAACAGCGTAACGTTCCCATCCCGGTCCATGGTGATTCTGGCGGTTGACGGGTTCTGCACGCCGGTGTTCCCGATGCCGTACCACATGCATCCGATGCCCACGCCTCTTTTTTTGTACGGGCCGATGGGCTCCAATTGCCATTCTGCTTTGGCTTGCTCAAAATAGGGTCGGATCTCATCCAGACATTTACCGATCCCGACACTGGCGGTCAGCTCCTGGCCGGTTCCTGTTTGGGAACCTGGCTTTAACGCATTGATCCGTCGTATTTCCAGAGGATCCAGGCCGAGTTCCAGTGCTAAAAGATCCATCTGGGATTCGTGGGCAAGGGCGATCTGCGGCGTACCGAAACCTCGCATGGCGCCGCAAAACGGATTGTTGGTATAGACGCAGCGGCTCTCAACCGCAACGGTTTCAATTTCATAGGGACCCGTCGCATGTACCGCCGCCCGTGAGGTCACGGCAATACCATAGGATGCATAAGCGCCGGTATCACAGGTAATGGTGGCGCTCATCGCCAGAAGTCTGCCCTGTCTGTCAGCGCCTGTTTTAAGGGCCATTTCAAGCGGATGACGTTTAGCCGTGGCCTGGTAAGCTTCTTCGCGGCTGTATACCATTCGTACCGGTCTTTTCAGATGATAAAGGGCCAACCCGACAAAGCCCTGCACGTTCATATCGAGTTTGGAACCAAACCCGCCGCCGGTGGCGGCCTGAATGATTCGCACCTGCTTATCTTCAAGCCCCAGCAAACCGACCAGTTCTTTATGGTCGTAATGGGGATTTTGGGTGGAAGCGAATATGACAAGGGTACCGTCATGATCCACATAGCCGGCACCGGCATCCGGCTCCAGATAACTGTGCTCGATATAGGTGGTTTGGTAGGTCTTTTCGACAATCGCCGCACACTGCTTGAAAGCTTTGTCGACATCGCCTTTCTTTATCTTGCGGCTGAAAAGCAGATTGCCTTTTTCATGTATTTTCGTCGCTCCGGGCGCCATCGCTTCCGCTGTATGAAACACCGCCGGCAGTGTTTCATAGGTCACCTCGATAGCCTTCAGGGCGCTTTCTGCCGCCGCTTGGGTTTCAGCCGCAACCAGGGCAACCGGTTCGCCGACACTGCGCACTTTGCCGGTGGCCAACAACGGTTGATCTTTGTTGATGATACCGGTCAAATTTTTACCGGGAATATCTTCGGCAGTAAACACACCCACCACGCCCCTGATCCGAAGTGCATTTTCATAATCAATTCGCTGGATATCGGCATGTGAGTGGGTGCTCCGCAAGACCCTCAGGATAAGCGGGTTATCGAGCTCCAGATCGGCGCTGAAAATCGGCTGTCCCCGCAATCGCTTTTCCAAACCGATTTTGGGAATATTTTGTCCGATGATTTTGTATTCTGCTGTCATAATCCTTTACTGAGAGGGGGCTCCCATAAAAAATAATTCACCACGAAAGCACGAAAGAATGGAAACACGAAAAAAAAACAAAAAATAGATAATTTCGTGCTTTTTAAATTTCGTGTTTTCGTGGTTAAAATTCATGGCTTCATTTAATCCATTTTTATGATAACTATTGAATCAGTGGGTGCATCATTCGCATAAACAAGCCCTGAATCGCCGGCTCCTTATAAACCGCAGATGGTCTTCGGCCGGTGATATCCAACATTTTTTCAGCCAGTATTTTCCCGGCCTGCCACAGGTTATCTTCAGTGGGTACTTTACCCATCAGAAAATCTTCAATCTCGTAAAATCGATGGGGTGTGGGCGTACAGGACCCCAGGGCAAATCGTAAAAAGGAAATCGAATGGTCATCTTCTTTGGAAGCCATGGCGGCCATACTCATCCTCGCAATCGCCAGTTCCTGCCGTCTTCCGATTTTCTGAAAATCAGCGAAATCAACTTCCGGTGGTTTGGGTTCTAGAATAAAATGGGTAATGAGCTCGTTCGGATGCAAACTGCAATGATAGGGCCCACTGGCCATTTCCTCAATGGTCACATTGCGCTGACCCTGCGGGTTCGCCACCACCGCCTGGGCTTGATGAATCAAAAGCGGCGGAATGGTATCGCCACACGGAGAGCAATGAGCGACATTGCCGCCAATGGTGGCCACGTTTCGGATTTGCTTGCTCGCGAATTTATTGGCCGCCGTTCTGAGGGCCGGGGCTGCAGCGGCAATGGTTTCAGATTCCAATAATTCGGCAATCGTTACAGCGGCACCGATGGATAATTTACCGTCAAGGACTTCAATTTTTTTCAAATCATCCAAGCGGCTCACATCGAGCAGATGCCGGGTGTTAAGCGTGCCCGATCGCAGGTCGACCATGATATCGGTGCCGCCGGCCAGGATTTTAGACTTGGTCCCCTTGGCATTTAAAAAATCAAGCGCTTCGCTCAGATTATCCGGTCTTATATAGGCCACATCAAACATGCGTCTTATGCTCCTGTGCTAGAAGTGGTTTCAAAACCTCAGATCAGGTCCAAGGGCAAGGCGTCAGGCCGATCGGGAAAGCGCAGCATATATGAGTATGTGAGCATTTGCCGGAGTCTGTGCCGCACCCTAATTTATAAAATCAGATGCGAATCCCGCTTGCGGGGCAACGCAGCCATTGGGCCTTAAATGGGGTTTTGAAACCACTTCTAATCACTTACCCTCTTTCGGCTGCGGTTTGGCGGCATCTTCTATGGCCGCAATGATACTGTGATAGCCGGTACAGCGGCAGAGGTTGCCCGAAATCGCTTTGACAATTTCACTGCGGTCCGGATTCGATTTCTCTGTGAGCAGGGCACGGGTGCTCATCAATAGTCCCGGCGTACAGAATCCGCACTGAACCGCATGTTGTTTGGCAAACGCCTCTTGAATCGGGTGAAGCTGACCGGCTTGATCCAGGCTTTCAACCGTAGAAATTTCCCGGCCGTCCAATTGTGCGGCAAACATCAAACAGGCGTTGACGGCGCGACCATCAACCATAATGGTGCAGGCTCCGCACTCACCGATGCCGCAGCCTTCTTTGGTTCCCTTAAGCTCAAGCCTGTCTCTGATGAGTTCAAGGGCCGTCATCCCTGCCGGAATATCCAGCTGTTTTTTTTCACCATTGATCGTAAAATTAATGGAAATCATCTCAAGTTTCACTGATTCAGACCTAATGTAGATAAGTGACTAAAGTGAACTAAAGTTGGAAGTGACTAAAGTTATGGTGTCGCTACGCTCCATCTTTTTTATAAAAATGACAGAATTTCTTAACTTTAGGCACTTTTTACTTTAGCTCACTGCCTATAATATATTTCCGAGAGCACTTACCGGAGGCCGTCTTCTCCTTTTACTTCCTCAAGCTTCAGACCGCCCACCCGTGCCAGCGGTCTTCCGGAATCGGTAACCGCGACAATCAGGATCAGTTCATCATCCCGCGGCGCATCCGGCAACCGGACCTCCATGGCATCAAAATGAGACCGCACAAAGGCGGCATCCTTGAAATGCAGCGGCACGTCCAACGCCACACCGGGAAATCCCAGTTTTTTAGCGGATGGAATCAACGCTTTGCCGCCGCCGACATTGTCGCGCATGGGCTTGCCGAGTGCCGGGTGCATCAGCGCCGCACAGTGCTCCAGTTCGCCTTTGCCGCCGGCAATAGCCCCTTTGCCGTAACTGTGAACTTTTGCCGGCTCGATTCCCAGTGCGGCAACGGCTTTTTGCGTCAACATTTCCCCAAGCTGTTCGCTCCATTCATAGAGCAGGCTGAGATCTTCCTGGTATTTGCCGGCATAGGGATTCTTAAAGACGGCTGCGGCTGCGGCTTTACGGGTGGGTTTGTCCAGTTGAACCGTTCCTTCTGAGTGGGTTTGTTCAATGATGGTATAAATCTTACGTATTTGAGGTTTGTCAGTGCCCATTATTTCCTCCTTTGCACGACGCAATTAATAAAATATTTTTACTGAGCCCATCTTAAAAATAGGATTTTGGTTCAAGATCGCGGCGGAGCCGAGCTTTAAACCGGAGGCATTCGGTTGTATGTCGAGGATTTAAAGCGAGGCCCCAATCCCGCCAAAGGCGGGAGGCCAAAAGACATTTTTGAGATGAGTTCTACCACCTCTCGGTAACAGTTTTTTGATCCAGAAATAAACGCAGGGAATCTATTCTGGATTTGGCAACTCCCAGAGCCGATTCATTCTTTGAACCCAGCGGGAAAAAGGCATACGGTTGCGGCACCGGCACATTAAT
>JBFFCW010000324.1:0-4923 GCA_041559695.1 Desulfobacterales bacterium | reverse complement strand
GAATGCAGCTTCTGTATCCGGGCTGATGATCACCACCGAGGCCCTGATCACAGAAAAACCCGAGAAAAAATCAAAGCGGCACGCGATGCCGGAAATGGATGAAGATATGTACTAGAAAATCGTTACGTCCGGGTGCAGCAAAATGGTAGCCGGTTATGGCGGATTTTAAGCTATTAAAAACAGATGGGACCTCTGAAAATGGAAGAAAACGAATTGGAATACTTTAAAAATTTTTTAACAGCCTGGCTGGAAGAATTGCGACATTCTGCAAGCAATACGGTTGAAGGGCTGTTAAACGTCGAAGCGATTTCGGCCGATTTTCTGGATTGCGCCACTTTTGAATCCGACAGAAGCACTGCGCTTCGTATCCGTGACCGTGAAAGCATGCTTATCAAAAAAATTCGCGATTCTTTAGAAGACATCGAAAATGGAGAGTATGGCATCTGTGAAGAGTGCGGTACGGAAATCACGTTGGCGCGCCTGAAAGCAAGGCCGATTGCCAGGCATTGCATACAATGTAAAACCAAGCAGGAAGCGATGGAAAAAATAATGGGTGTCTAAAGTCTGGGAGAAAAATTGGAATGGAAAATGACGGGCCACTCAGCATAACAGAGAAGGAACTCGGCGAGCGATCGGATCCCGACAAAACTGCAGTCGAGTGTATCTGTCCAAAATGTGGCGAACGTCACATTATTAATTTCCACTGGATTGGAAGGGGCACGCCTCGAAAATTTTGTTCCCTATGTAAAAATAGCCTTTAAGCCAGTATAAAACTTAAATTTGCGAAAGGAGAATTAAATGAACAAAGCAGATCTAATCAGCGAAGTTGCCAAAGTTGTCAGCACTAAAAAGGAAGCTCAGGCCGCCGTAAATTGCGTATTTGGATGTATTCCCAAAGCGATGAAGAAAGGGAGCCCGGTTACCATTGCGGGATTTGGCAGCTTCAAAGTCGCAAAAAGAAAAGCGCGAAAAGGTCGAAATCCCAAAACCGGTGAGGCAATAAAAATTAAGGCATCCAGGGCACCCAAGTTTGTCGCCAGCAAAACGTTAAAAGATTTCCTCAATTAGGCCTCAGACCCTATTGACGTATCGTTTAAAATGCCCCCTTAAATTTGGGCCTACCATCTAGCACCCATCTCATCATACCAGCGGCAGTGCCGAAAGGCCCTACCGCTGCATTTTTATCGTTCAGCAAGAAATCTTTTATCGGAAGTGCGAATTTCATTTTTATTTTTTTTTGCGGTATCTGTTATTACTGGAGCCATGATGGACTCGAAAAAACTGCGGTATTCGCTGTCGATGTTGATCGGAATAATAGCCCTGGGCACCTGCGGATACTATTTCGTTGAACACATGCCGCTTTTTGAAGCGTTTTATATGACCATCATCACCATTTCCACGGTTGGTTTCGCGGAGGTTGTCCCTCTTTCGCAGGCCGGGCGCGCCATAACCGTTATTATCATCATCCTGGGCATCAGTGTCGGTGCTTACACGATCGGTGTGCTGGTCAAAGCCATAGTGGAAGGCGAGCTGGTCCAAATTTTCGGGAGGAGAAAAGTGCAAAAACAGGTTTCCGAATTAAAAAATCATTTTATCATCTGCGGTTTCGGGCGCATCGGCCGCACTGTTTGTAATGAGCTCGATGCCGACCAAATTGATTTTGTCGTTATTGAACAGGATCCGTCAGTCATCGAGCAAATCGAAACCCGAAAATACCTTTATCTTGAGATGGATGCAACAACTGAAGAAGCGCTGATGAAGGCCGGGATAATGGAAGCCAAAGGAATTGTTACCGCCGTTAATTCAGATGCCAATAACGTATTTATTACGATGACCGCCAAGAGTCTTCGCTCCGATGTTTTTGTACTGGCCAGAGCTTCTGAAGAAAAAAATGAGGCCAAGCTTTTTCGGGCCGGCGCAACCCGAGCCGTATCCCCTTACCTGATCGGCGGGCGGCGCATTGCCCAAATGCTTAAAAAACCAACCGTGGTGGACTTCATTGATATTGCCATGATGGGCTCGCATCTCGGCCTGATGATGGAAGAAGCCAAAATTGGAGATAACTCCAGCCTTGTTAGCAAAAGCCTGGTCGACAGCTATCTGAGGAGAGACTACGGCGTCATCATTGTTGCCATCAAAAAGCAATCCGGAGATATGGTATTCAACCCAACGTCCTCTGAAAAACTCGAAGCCGGCGATGTGATCGTTGTGATCGGCAAGAAAGAGGATTTGAAGCGCATGAGCGCGGTTTTGTGATCTAAATCTTTTTATCCATCAAATCACCCAGGGAACTGAGATGGGCCTTCTCTTCATCTGCAATTGAAAAAAGTACCTTTTGCGTTCGTTCATCGCTACTTTTCTGGGCGAATCGCAGGTATAGGTCCAACGCCTGGGTTTCCAGCATCATCGCCAGATCGAGGACACCCTGCACGGAGCCAAAAAAAGATTCATTTTCTTGCATGAAATCATCCAGACCAAAACCGCCCTCGAGAATCGACGACCGGAGGTCCGCCTCATAGGCATCCGTGTCGCTGATCGCAGAATCGTTCTCGGCAAGTATTTCAAGGAGTCTTTTTTTGTGGAGGGTCTCGATATCGGCCAGCTTTGCCAGTAAACTTTGAACCTCAGGGTCATCAGATCGTTCGATCATATTCAGGTATACGATGCCGAGTCCCATCTCCATACCATAGGCCAGTGCAATCATCGCAGACGGTGTTTCATCGCCGCGCACCAGGTCGAGGTTTAACGCCTTCGGCCCCGAAGCTTTCAGGCCCTGCCAGGCCTTGATGCCGCCCTGAAGATTATAAACTTCTTTGAAACCGAGTCCCGCCAGGAGTTGAGCCGCCGCCAGACTACGCCCGCCGATCGCGCAGTAAACGACTACCGGCTTGTGTGAATCCAGCCGGCTGCGACCATCTTTTAGACCGGGCAGGGGGATGAGCCTGGCGCCGGGAATATGCTCGATTTCATATTCCCCCGGCTGGCGCACATCCAAAAGCGTATATGCGCCTTCCTCATGCCCGGCAATAAATTTTTTGGCTTCGTCTGCATTGATGGATTTTACCGGTGTGAAAAGTTTTTTTAAACTGATCATGTGTGCCTCCCCAAATGGTGTTCTTTCTTAAAGTGACAAGATATTCTAAATTAAATTGATCCGATTTGGAAAAACTAAGCTGCCGTCTCCGCCGTTTCACCGGAGACCTGAAATTTACGCATAAATTTACGATCAAGATAATCTTTGAGATAAAATATAAGCCTGCCCTTCCAAACCCATTTCCCGCGGTAAAAAATACCGGTTCCGTTGCCAAGATTATATATCAAAAGGTAGGTATCCTGCGGTTGAAAGGCTTGCAAATCTCCACCTTCCAATGCGGCCAGCAGATTGGTATAAAGAATCGGGTTCTGACGCACGGCATAAACCCCCACCTTATCCAGCGGCCGTTGTTCAAAGCTGATACAATCCCCGCCGCCGAAAATATCCGGGTAGGCCACGCTTTGAAGATAGGTATTGACCAAAAGGCCGCCGTCGGGCCCCGTTGGTATGCCGGACTCGCGGAAAAGACGGGACGGTCGGATCCCCCAGGCCAAAAGCGCCAGGTCGAAGAAAAACTCTCGGCCGTCTTCCATGACCGCATGATTTTCAGTCAGGCGCCTCACTTTCGGGCCTTCGACAATATCGATATTTCGGATCGCCAGGGAATTTCTGGCATAACGCTGTGCTTTTGGCGGCATTGAAGACAAGAAATTGCGGCCGGCCAGGATGGCGATCGAAGCCGTTATTCTCCTGCTGTGGATGATTCGCCAGAGATTGCCGGCAAGTTCCAGAGCGGCCGCGCCGCCGCCGACGATCACAAACCGGATCCTTGCAGCACCCAGACCCGCATCGATCAACTCCCGCACCTGGATAAGGTTTTCAATCGGTTTGACGGTAAAAATATGATCACCGGAAGCGATATCGTCCGCTGCGGGCACAAAGCTGCCGGTGTTGCAGGAAACCACGTCATAATTAATTTGCTTGCCTGATTTGAGCGTCAACACCTTCTTTTGGGGATCCAGGTGCGTGACGAAATCTTGCAGAAAAGAAGCCCCGCGATCCTCTACCATCTTTTTGACATGGAAACGAACATCCTGCGAGCGGTATATGCCCGAGAGCAATCCCGGCCCCATGCCAGAATAATAATGATAGGCCGAAGGGCCAATCAGCGTTACCCGATGGCCGCGCTCAGTATAATCGCGAAGGTTAAGCATGACGGTCATGTGCGCGTGCCCACCGCCGATGAGCACCAGATGCTTTGCCATTTGCCCTCCCTAGCATGGACGACCTGGCCGGTTTATTTCTCCACCGGGCAACGGACCGGCCCGTGCTCAAGTATTCCACTCAGAGAGCGGATAACATCATTTTTTCTACAGGATGGCCGGTGATTTTGCAACATATGCGATAAAATTTTAGAATCCCTTTATGAATGATTAAAACTGTAAAAAATTGTACGCGAACCTGTTAAAATACTTAAAAAAAACCAGACCGCCCAACAATAAGTTGACGCATTCACCCCAATCCCATAAACATATAGTTTATGGGATATTACCGGCAAGCATCTTTGCGAAAAAACCTTCAGCTGAGAGCTGGTATCATTCAAGCCATTCGACGCTTTTTTGTTGATAGAGACTACCTTGAAGTCGAAACCCCGATCCGGATACCGGCCCCGGCACCCGAGGCCCATATTGATGCGGTTGAATCCGGGGACAGGTTTTTTCTACACGCTTCACCGGAACTCTGCATGAAACGTCTGTTGGCGGCGGGAATCCACCGAATATTTCAGATTTGCAAATGCTTCCGGCAGGCAGAAAGAGGCCGCCTGCATCTGCCGGAAATGACCCTGCTGGAATGGTACCGGGCTGACAGCGATTATTTAGATATGATGG
>JBFFCW010000323.1:0-4935 GCA_041559695.1 Desulfobacterales bacterium | reverse complement strand
CTCAAAGATCTCATAGCTGCCCAGCAGGATCACTTTAACGTCCAGCGGAATGGGTTCCGGTTTGAGTGATGTGGTACCAAAACCCGTTTCTTCCGGGATATCTTCGATTTGCAGGCATTTGGTTCGCAGCGTTCTTTTGAGCGCTTCCCAGACGTAGGGATTCATAATAACGGAATCGATTTCCATAATCAGAAATCCGCCGTTGGCGTTCAGCAAAGAGCCGGCCTGCACCATGGTAAAATCCGTGTTGACGTTTCCCATGAAAGCGCGTTTTTCGATACGGCCGAAGACATTGTAATACGTCGGATTGGTTTCAAAAATAACCGGCGCGCCTTTTGTTGACTCGTTATCGACCATTACGTTGACTTTATATTGCTGAAAAGACGCTTCAGCATTACGGGGCGCCGGGCTCTCCGGCTGCTGTTCGGTTTTATTGGGCGGGATAAACACGTTGAAATTTTCTACGATATGCTCCTGAACGCTGTTGAGGTGTTCACCAATCGCCTGAATGGCCTTAAATTCCTTTCTGATCGGATCCAGTCGCTTTTTTACCACCGACAACGCATACGCATCCATCAGCTTTTCAATACTTGCGTGCAGGGCCAGGTTGTTTTTATCCATTTCCACAGCGGTGGCTTCGATTTTCGCCTGAATCGACCGCAGATTTTCTTCGATTTGTATTTTGACATTGTCCGGCAGGGAATTGAACTCTTCCGGTGTAATCGGTTGCCCATTAACCACCGGGATGGTTTGAAAATCGGTTTCGGTCTGCTCGATGTATAGATCTTTTTTGGCGGCATAAGCTTGAAGCCTGTCATACAGATTATTGAGCTTTTCAGTATGTTTGTTTTTGATTTTGGACAATTTTTTTAAATAAGCTTCATCTTCAAATACCGCGGGCAGCTCTTTTTTCAACCCTTCGACGGCCCGGCGCATTTTTTTTCTGAATTGAATGGCTTTGCCCGGCGATACCGCTATGGCTCTGGGGCGAAATTCATCTTTGAAATTATTGACGAGGCACAGGTCCAGGGGTGTCGGCAGGTTTTTTGCTTGTTTGCTCACCAGATCTCTGACAATCGTTGATTTACCGGTGCTGGCCAGACCGGTGACAAAAATATTGTAGCCGGGGTCCTGCATGTTCAAACCAAAGTCAATTGCCTGGACAGCACGTTCCTGTCCGATCACCGTATCCAGCGGCTTAACTTCAGATGTATTTTTGAACTTGAAGATTTTGGGATCACAAATCAGTCTTAAATCCGATACGTTCAGCTCAAATTTCTTCGCCATGTGTTCTCCATTTCGGTTGGCCGGTTTAGCCCGTTGAGCCCGTTCGCCCGCAAGAAACCAAATCAGACATTTTTCTGATTTTAACGGGCACAACCGGCTCGACCGGCAACGGGCTTAACCTTAATAGTATAGCAGGGCAGCGCCTATTTTACAATTCTCGTCAACGGCTTATAGTGTTGCGGTTGCCTGTCGCTTAGAACATCATTGATGGGGTTAATAGACTTATCGCGTGTTTTTGAGGGGAAAATCTCGGCCAGCAGGACTTCATCTTTCTCTTTCCCCGCTTTTTTTATTTCCCGGCCGCTAAAATCATAAATGACGGAATTGCCTTTAAAATGCAATTCTTCGCCTTTTCGTTTTTCCAGACCGGCTCGATTGGCCACTGCTAAGTAGACGTTGTTTTCGATCGCACGGGCGGGCATTACCCGGCGCCAGGCCTCGGTGACCAGATTGGCCGGGCAGACGATCAGATCGGCACCCAGCAGGGTCAGCACCCGGGCCGATTCCGGAAACCGCCAGTCGTAGCAGACCATCGGCCCGATACAGACATCCCGCTCTTTATCCCCAACGACAAAAAATCCGGTGTCGCCCGGGTCAAAGCAAGCGTTTTCCTTATAAAAGAGGTGCGTTTTGCGATAAACATACGGGTTTTTTATTTCCGGAACCACGACCAGACAGGCGTTATAAAGATGCTTTTGGTGCCGCTCGGCAAAACCGGCCACCACCACCGCATTTTTATCGCGGGCCATATCCTGGAAAAATGCGCCGCTGGGTCCGTCAGCGGGCTCAGCGGCTTTGACGACCTCGTCGCGGGATAGAAAAAAATAACCGGTGGTGCAAAGCTCCGGAAATAAAATGATATCGGCGGTGACATCTTCGACCAGTTCCCGCATGCAGGAAAGGTTTTTTCCTTTCTCCCCGAATTCCGGGGTGAACTGAACGACGGCTATTGTAAGTGTTCTCATCGTCGTTATTTTCCTCCTTCTGGTTCGAAGGTTCAGGGGCTCAATCATTTGTTCGATTCGTTTTATTTGTTTCATTCGTTTCATTGGTTGGCGCAATTCGAACCAATTGAACAAATTAAACCAATCAAACCAATTAAACAGGGTGCAACACCTGACACCTGGCTGACACCCGAATCCCGAAACCAATTTTAGCGCCCTTTAAGGTATTTAGCAAAACACCTGGCCGTATGGGATCGGGCGGAATGCTTTAAAAGTTCCTGAGGAGAACCGCAGGCCACCACGCGACCGCCGTCATCACCGCCTTCAGGGCCCAGATCGATAATATAATCGGCTTCTTTGATAATTTCCATGTTGTGTTCTATAATTGCCACGGTGTTGCCTTCGCCCACCAGTGCCTGCAGAACGCTGATCAGCCGCTGGATGTCGGCCAGGTGCAATCCGGTGGTTGGCTCATCCAAAACATACAGGGTATGCCCGTTTGTGCGTTTCACCAGCTGCTTCGCCAGTTTTATACGCTGGGCCTCACCGCCTGACAGGGTGGGGCTGGGTTGCCCCAGGCATAGATATCCCAGCCCGACATCACAGACGAATTGCACCGCGCGCCGGATAATCGGCACCGCCGAAAAAAAACGCACGGCCTCCGCAAATGTCATTTCCAGAACATCGGCGATATTCTTTCCTTTATACTGGACCGCCCGGGTTTCTTTGTTGTAGCGTTTGCCCCGGCAAACGTCACAGAGCACGTAGACATCCGGTAAAAAGCTCATTTCGACCTTGGGCCGTCCCTGGCCTTTGCAGGCATCGCAGCGGCCCTCGGCCACATTAAATGAAAAGCGGCCCGGTTTATAGCCCCTGGCCCTGGCGGCCGGCGTCATGGAAAACAATTTGCGGATGTCGCCCAAAAAACCGACATAGGATGCCGGAACCGATCGCGGTGTGCGGCCGATGGGGCTGTGATCGACTTCCAGGACCCGCTGAAGTCGATGCCAGCCTTTAATATCTTTACAGTCTCCAGCCGCATATCGCTTTTTCGACAATCGGTTTCGCAATCCTTTATACAGGGTTTCCTTCAACAGGGAAGATTTTCCCGAGCCCGAAACACCGGTAACACAAATCAGGCGGCCCAGGGGAAAATCAACACTGATGTTTTTGAGGTTGTTGGTGGTTGCACCCTGAACCTTCAGGCGCTTTGTATTCTCGCAGGGTCTGATTTGGGAGACAAATTTTCTGGGCTGCCCGTCAAGCAGTGCGCCGGTAATCGAAGATTTGACTTTTTTTAGATCGGCCAGTGTTCCGCTGGCGACAACGCGCCCGCCGTCCTGACCGGCGCCGGGCCCCAGGTCGATAATGGTATCTGCTGCGCGAATGGTTTCCTCGTCGTGCTCGACAACCAGGATGCTGTTGCCGCGATCCCGCAGGGTTTGCAGAGCATCGATCAAGATGCGGTTGTCGCGGGCATGCAGCCCGATGGTGGGTTCGTCGAGAATATAGCAAACGCCGGTAAGATTTGAACCCAGCTGGGCCGCGAGGCGAACCCGCTGGGCCTCTCCTCCGGACAGGGTATCGCCGCTGCGTGCCAGAGAAAGGTAAGACAGGCCCAGCTGATTCAACAAAGACAGGCGGCTCAATATTTCGGCAACAACCGGTTCGGCAACGGGTTTTTGCCGGGCACTGAATTTGAATTTCTTGATGACCGCAAACATATCGCGCGCCGGCTGCTGCACCAGGTCCCAGATGGAATGCCCGCCGACCGTTACCGCCAAAGCCTGGGGTTTGAGGCGGCTGCCGCCGCATTTATCGCAAACCGTGGTTTCCACGGGTTCTTCATCTTCAGCTTCCGTATCACCGGTTACGCCTAATCCGCTGCAATGGGTGCAGGCGCCCTGTTTGCTGTTAAAAGAAAACAGGCGAGGATCCAGCTGCTCCAAACCGATACCGCAGGTCGGGCAGATACCGGAAAGGCTGAAAACTTCTTCGTTGCCGCGGCGATCCATGAGGCTGAGGCTGCCCTGACCCTCTTTGAGGGCTTTAGCGATCAGTTGATCGAGATTTTTTGATGGCAGGCGTCCGATGACCAGCTCGATCGTATGCTCGTGGTAACGGCTCAGGGCCAGGCCTTCTCTCAGCGCAACCATTTTACCGTCGATGCGGGCTTTTTTAAATCCGTTTTTCAGCGCCCGGGCAAGCATTTCCTTATGAAATCCTTTGCGCCCGAAAACCTTGGTTGCCAGCACAGTGGCGGCTTTTTTCGAATAGCGTTTGCGGATCTGCTTGACGATGGCCGCCCGGGTTTGGGCGGTCAGCCGGCGTCCGCACCCGAGACAATGCTGGCTGCCCAGTTTGCTGAATAACAGCCTGAGGAAATGATAAATTTCGGTGAGGGTCGCCACCGTGGATCGTCGGCTGGAATGGCTGATGCGCTGTTCGATGGCCACCGTCGGCGCCAGACCCGTGACCAGATCGACGTCCGGCCGTTCCAGGATTTTCATATACTGACGGACATAGGGGGCCAGGCTTTCCAGGTATCGGCGCTGGCCTTCTGCAAAAAGAATGTCAAAGGCCAGGGTGGATTTGCCCGACCCGGATACGCCGGTCAGCACGACCAGTTCGTTCTGGGGAATAGCCAGGTCGATGTCTTTTAGATTATGTTCCCGGGCGCCTTTCAATGTGATGTTGCCGGACG
>JBFFCW010000322.1:0-4947 GCA_041559695.1 Desulfobacterales bacterium | reverse complement strand
GGCATCGAGTTTCTCAAATCTGATGCGAAAACCCACAAAGCCCTTAAGAAAGTCATCGATACTTTTCAGAAAAAAACCAAATAAGCGAAAAATCAATAAAAATGGCCTGATTCACCACCTGCCTCTTGACCTTCACCCCATAATATCCCATATAAATACGTCCATGTCTTGACCGTGTGCTGCCATTTAGAATTTTAATCAATATCTTAATTTAAACATGTCAAAGAGAGGGGTGGATTTCATGAACAAAACCATCAGTGAGACCGATTTTGAGGAACTGAAACTTTTGAAGCGCGGCAAGGTTCGGGATGTTTACGATCTGGGAGAACATCTTTTAATGGTCGCAACAGACCGTATCTCCGCATTTGATGTGGTTATGCCGAATCCTGTTCCCGATAAGGGGATTATCTTAACCCAAATTTCCTTGTTCTGGTTTGATATCATGCAGTCGCTGATTCAGAATCATGTTGTCGCCAGGGATGTGAAGCAGTACCCGGAGATTTGCCAATCATATGCAGACGCTTTACAGGGCCGAAGCATGCTGGTTAAAAAGGCACAGCCGCTGTCGATTGAATGCATTGTCAGGGGCTATATTTCGGGCTCGGGCTGGAAAGAATATACGGATTCCGGCAGCGTTTGCGGCATCGCATTGCCTGAAGGATTGAAGGAATCCCAGCAATTGCCGGAACCTATATTCACGCCGTCGACCAAGGCCGAGCAGGGTGAGCACGATATCAACATTGATTTTAACGAAGCCGCCAATCTCATCGGACAGGCAAAAGCGCAGAAGATCCGGGATCTCAGTGTGGCCATTTACAAAAAAGGAGCGGACCTGGCCGATCAAAAGGGGATCATCATAGCCGATACCAAATTTGAATTCGGGTCGGTTGGCGATGACATCATCCTGATTGATGAAATTTTAACCCCGGACTCATCGCGTTTCTGGCCGAAGGAAAGCTACAGCCCGGGTGGGCCTCAAAAAAGTTATGATAAGCAGTATCTTCGCGATTACCTCAATACCTTAGACTGGGATAAAAAAGCGCCCGGCCCGGCTCTGCCTGATGATGTGATCGCAAACACCCGTCAGAAATATCTGGATGCGTTAATTCAAATCAGCGGCAGCAGCCATGGACTCTAAATCTTCCGATGATCAGGATGTCTGCCCGGACACACCGTCAGGTCATACCGTCAGATACCAGGCGATTTCACAGGTTGACATCGATACCGAAGATCTTACGTTTCGCATCACTACCCGCAGGGGCATCGAAGACCTGCTGGGCTCGATTCAGAAAACAGGGTTGATACAGCCGCCGGTTCTGATAGAGAATCCGGCCGGATACACAATTGTTTGCGGGTTTCGTCGGATTGCCGCCTGCCGCAAACTCGGCTGGACTCGCATCACAGCCCGAATTTTAGAAAAAGCCGTTGATCGCTTCAAATCAGCCCAGTTATCCATTGCCGATAATGCGCTTCAGCGGTCACTCAATCTGGTGGAGACCTCCCGGGCCTTAAAACTGTTGGACGATTTTGGACCGGACAATCAACAGCGGAGAGAAGCGGCCGAAGCGCTAGGATTGCCGATCAGCGGGTCCCTGTCCCTTGCAGTTAAAAAAATTTGCCGGCTGCCGTTGCCGGTTCAAGAAGGCATTCTGACAGACACCATCAATCTATCGATGGCCCTGGAACTGGGCGGTTTAGAACCGCTAACTGCCGAGGATCTGGTCCGATTATTCGATCAGCTTAAAGTGGGTTTGAACAAACAAAGAGAATTGCTTTTGCTGCTCAAAGAAATTGCCGAACGGGAACAAATCACCATCCCGCAGCTGATTGCAGAAAAGGCCTTGCAGGAAGTTCTAAATACCGTTGAAATGGACAGGGCGGTGAAACGACAAAAAGTTCGATCGTATCTGAGACAGCGCCGGTTTCCCGCCATTACAAAAGCTGAAACAGAATACCGCAAATGGGTCAAACAACTTAAATTGGGAACCAATATCAATTTGATTCCGCCCAAAGATTTTGAAGGAAACACGTTTCGCATGACCCTGCGTTTTAATAATCGCCAGGACCTCAGCGATCTGAATAAAAAAATTGAGGAAATAGTTCAACACCCCGCACTTGGCAAAATCCTCGACCGATCAAGTTAGTTCGCTTCGCTCAAAATTGGAATGATGGAACAATGGCATGATTACAATATATTATAGAAATATCGAGCCGTTTTAATGCGAATCTCAAAGCTTTTCATCAATCGGCAAGTGGCCGACCACCCCATGACCCGATCCATCCAGTCGCGTCTGAAACTGTCTGCTAAAACCGTCCAGAACGCCCAGCAGGTTTACGAAGCCGTCTCATCAGCCCCGGACCCGGTGCGGCAGGGCAAGGAAACCCTTTACCTGACCCGAAACCGCGGCGCTTTTTTAAAAACGTGCCCGGGGACCCGTCATTATACCTGCTGCGACTATCAAATTCTGCATATTGGCAGTTTCTGCCACATGGATTGCACCTATTGTATTTTGCAGACCTATTTTCACCCTCCCATTCTTCAGTATTTTGTAAACCATGAAGATTTAATGGCTGAATTGGACAGGGTTTTGGGAAAATCGACAAATAAAATACGTCGAATCGGCACCGGTGAGTTTACCGACAGTTTAATCTGGGAGTTATGGACCGATGTGTCGCGTTTGCTGGTCCAGCGCTTTGCTGTCCAGAAACATGCGGTCCTCGAACTCAAAACGAAAACAACCGCTATCGAGCGTTTGCAAAATTTAAATCATAACCATAAGGCCATCGCCGCCTGGTCCTTGAATACCAATCATATAATCCAAACACAAGAACGCGCGACAGCCAGTCTGACTGCCAGACTCAAAGCCGCTGCAAGATGTGAAACCTGGGGATATCCGCTGGCTTTTCATTTTGATCCCCTGGTCCTTTATGACGGTTGCGAAAAAGATTATACCCGGGTAATTGAACGCCTGTATGCACAGGTTTCAGCCGAAAACATTGTGTGGATCAGCCTGGGAACCCTGCGGTTTCCGCCATCCATTAAAACCGTAATTCAGAAACGGTTTCCGGATTCTAAAATCATATACGAAGAATTCATTAAAGGCCCGGACGGCAAAATGCGCTATTTTAAGCCGCTGCGAATTAATCTGTACCGCAAAATTGTCGCATGCATCCGGGATCATGCGCCGGATGCAGCGGTCTACCTGTGCATGGAAGATGATGAAGTCTGGCGAAAATCGCTGGGCTTTATACCCGCTGATGTCGGTGGTTTGCCGCACATGCTGGATGCCAGTGCCGCCCGGCATTGTGATCTCAAGCTCGGTGAATAGATGGCCGCTTTTTGCCAGCAGCTGGCGACCGGCATCAAATAGGTGTCAGGTTTCGGGTGTCGGGTGTCAGGAAATAGAAGACTGATGAACCGAAGAATCGGGCGTCCCACAGCTCGATTGCCTTGACTTGCGCTCCGGCGGAAATGAGCTCGTCGCAGGCTGTGGCTGCCAAAATATTTCTGGCACCTGAACGCTGACACCTGAAACCTTATGAACCCTGCGCCCAGGTCCGGCAATTAGAATTTATGAAACGACTCATCACGATATTGTTGGCTGGTTTGTTATTTTTTCTACTCCAGCAGGCGAGTAAGGCCGCCAGCTGGAATCAGGTAAAATGGGTCGTGGATGGAGACACGGTGGTTCTGAGTGACGGGCAAAAGGTGCGTTATATCGGTATTAACGCCCCTGAATTGGCACACGACGATTATGGTGCCGAGGCTTATGGGGAAGCGTCAAAAGAATTTAACGCCTTGCTGGTGGCCCGCAAAAAAGTGCGTCTGGAATTCGACAAAGAGCGCTTCGACCGCTACCAACGCCTGCTGGCTTACGTCTTTTTGAAAAACGCCACGTTTGTAAACGCCGAAATACTTTCAAACGGTTATGCCTATCTTCTGAAACACCGGCCCAATTTAAAATACGATGAGATTCTGCTGCAGGCACAGCGTTCGGCCATGTCAGCTAAAAGGGGGATCTGGCAAAATTGGAAAGAGAACAAAAACACGGTGATCGGCAACAAAAACTCACACCGTTTCCATCTGCGCACCTGCCCGTACGGCAGGCGAATCAAACCGCGAAACCGAATTGTGTTTCAGAAAAAATGGGATGCGTACTGGGAAGGCCACGCACCGGCGAAACGGTGCATGCCGGTATTCGAGATACCGGGAAACTAATTCGGCCGCTTGCTTCTGGCCTCAAACAGGTGTCCGGGGTCAGGTTTCGGGTGTCCGGAAACAGAAGGCCGATAACAGATGAACATTAAAGCAGAGCAGTCCGATGCGGCTACGAAAAAACGGGTGCTTAAATTTTGGAACATCTGGACATTGATCCCGGAAACTGACACCTGACACCTGCGCACTGAAACCTATTTATTCTTTACTCCGGTTGGCCTCTTCGATGATTTTTTCTGCGATCTGGGCAGGGACCTCATCGTAATGGGAAAATTCCATGGTAAACATCCCCCGGCCCCCGGTCATGGAGCGCAAATCTGAGGCATAGCTCAAGAATTCTGCCATAGGCACCTGGGCATTAATCACCTGGTTTTTCCCGGCATTGTCCATTCCCAGGACTCTGCCGCGCCGGCCGTTGAGGTCCCCCATGATATCACCCATGTAATCTTCCGGAGTCGTAATCGTCACTTTCATGATGGGCTCGAGCAATGTCGGATTGGCCCCTTCCACCGCTTTTTTAAATGCCAGCGACCCGGCAATCTTAAATGCCATCTCAGAAGAGTCCACCTGATGGTAAGATCCATCATCCAGAGTAACTTTGAAATCAACAGCGGGAAAATCGGCCAGCACGCCTTTCTGGCTGGCTTCGACAATGCCTTTTTCAACAGCCGGGATATACGTTTTGGGAATAGCGCCGCCAACGATCGCATCGACAAATTCAAACCCTTTTC
>JBFFCW010000321.1:0-4950 GCA_041559695.1 Desulfobacterales bacterium | reverse complement strand
GGCCCATCCTGGCCATAGCCGGTTATCGAGCAGTAGATAATTTTGGGATTCACTTTTCGTACGCTTTCATAGTCAGCGCCGAGCCGGTCGACCACGCCGGGCCGGAAGCCTTCCATAAGAACGTCAGCCTTTTCGATTAACTTGAAAAAAATCTGCCGGCCGGCGTCGGCTTTCAAATTGAGCGACATATGTTCTTTGTTGCGGTTAATCGTATTGAAAAAGAGGCCGTCGGCCATAAAGCGCTTGTTTTCAACTGCGATCACCCGGGCACCATGGTCCGCGAGGATCATCGAACAGTAAGGCCCCGGCAGGAGGCGCGATAAATCGATTACGGTTATTCCGGACAGCGCACCTGGTTTAAACATAATTTCTCCCTTGTCCTTCGACATTCGATATTCCTTTTTTTTTACTGGCCTTTGAATACCGGTTCTCTCTTTTCCATAAAGGCCGCCACCGCTTCAAAAAGGTCCTCTGAGGGCAGCGCCGCTGAATTTTTCTGGGCAACGTATTGCAGCCCGGCATCGATGCCGTTGTCGCGGCTGTAATTGATGACCTCCTTGGTCCCCTGAACGGTTAGCGGCGGGCAGGCTGCAATTTGATTTGCCAGTTTTTCAGCGGCTTTGTACAGGGCCGGACGATCATCGCAGATCCGCGTAATCAACCCCATTTGCAAAGCTTCCGGTGCCGTAAAATCGCGTCCGGTCAGCGCCAGTTCCCGCAACCAGCCCTGGCCAATGATATGCGGCAGGCGCTGCAGGGTTCCGAGATCGGCAACAATGCCCATACGGGTTTCGCGGATGCTAAAGATCGCATCCGTTGTTGCCAGGCGCATATCGCAGGCACAGATCAGATCGATCCCGCCACCGATACAGTGGCTGTGGACTGCCGCGATGACGGGTTTGCGGCAGCTTTCGATTTTGGTGAAACCCTGTTGAAGCGCCAAAATGCCCTTTCGCATTTGCTCGCGTCCATCTGCCGAGCGCTGGTTGACCAGGGTGGCGGCTTCTTCAAGGTCGGTACCCGCCGAAAAGCTTTTGCCTTCGGCGCGAATGACCACGACCCGGATATCCGGATTGCGGTCAAAGTCGTCGAAGCATGCGCCGATTTCATCAAAAAAGGCCAGCCCCATAACATTGCGTTTTTCGGGACGATTTAAGGTCAACCATGCAATATGCTTATCTGCTTCGACTTTAAAGTAGGATGTCTCGTTCATAAGAAATCCTTTCCATATAAATGCGATATCGAATAATGTGAATCTTATATTTCCTCACGCAAAGCCGCAAAGCTCGCAAAGGAAAAAAACGGGCGGATCGATTTATATTTTCTTTGCGCACGTTTTTTTTGGCGCCTTTGCGTGAGGCCCATTTATTTCAGGCCGCTTTCATCTTATTCCTGATTTCCTCTGCCTGAGACATCATACGTTCAAAAAGCGTTTTTATCGGCAGAATTTCTCTGGCAAAGCAGATGCCCTGCCCGCAGGAGAGGATCCCTTCATCCAGATCGCCTTCTTCATACATTTTCTTGGCCCGCTGGCCGGATACGACCTCCAGGATTTCAGGAAATTCCGCGCCACAGGCTTCCAGATTGCTGCAATTATCAGCCGCTGCATTGCGCCAGACCCGGTGGGTGGCGTTCAGGGATCGCATGATCAGGGTGGTGTCCTGCTCGCTGGTGCCGATCAGCGCATTTTTTAGCTTGTCATGAATCGGGCATTCCTGAGTTACCAGGAGCCGCGTGCCCATGATTACGGCTTCAGCCCCCAGCGACAGGATCGCCATTAAGCTGCGGCCGTCAGAGACCCCGCCGCCGCCGATGACCGGGATCTGAACCGCATCCACCACGGCCGGCACCAGGACCAGCGTGCCGATATCGAGCTTGCCGGTGGCCCCGCCGTTTTCATAGCCGACCACGGTCACAATATCCGCGCCCAGACCCTGGACTTTTTGCGCATACCTTACCCCTACACATTTGTGAATCCATGTCATACCAGCCTGTTTAAAGCGCCGGCATAATTCTTCAGGCGCTGAATGACCGGATGTTTCTACGATTTTTACTTCTTTTTCTTCCAGCACCTCCATGTAGACATCGTTGTCCATCTGCCGCATGGCGGGAAACAGATTGATGTTGACGCAAAACGGTTTGTCAGTCAGCGTCCTGATGCGGTCAATGGCATCTGCAAAAGCCTGCCGGGAATCGTACATCGCCGAGGCCAGAACACCCAGTCCGCCGGCATTGGAAATGGCGGCCACAAAATCGGCATCGCTGATCCACATCATGGTACCGCCGATAATCGGATACTTGATTCCCAGCATTCGGGTTATCTTAGTTTCAATCATACGGGTCTCCTTAATCGTTTTTGATTTTCAGTATCAAAGAAATTTGCTCTTTGTGGTCATATTGTCTAACCGAATTGCGGCAAGATATTTTTAATAACCGAATATGTTAACCTGCTGCTGGTACGATAAATAGGGGATTCACATTTTAAAGTCAAATCTCTTTTCAACCCCATTAAAAAGTCGATTGACGCGGTTATTGCGCTGAAGTATGGTGCCAGCGAAATGAAATTTAATTTACACGTTGAATCACAGGCGGGGATAAACCCCGCCCGGTTCATTGAATCAAATGAAGTCGATTAGATCCAAAAAAACAAAACCCAATCTCCGCTCGGATACGATATTCGGGGTGGTGTATGCATCCTCGGCATTCCTGATCTGGGGGATCAGCCCGATATACTGGAAGGCCATGCGGGCGGTTCCGGCGTTTGAGATCATTTTGCACCGCATCGTCTGGTCGTTTATCTTTCTGGTACCGTTGATAATTATGATGCGGCGCTGGCAGGAATTCATCGATGCTTTGAAAAATACCCGCACCCTGCTCATACTTTTGTTTACCGCCCTGATTATCGGTGGAAACTGGTTGTTGTATATCTGGGCGGTCAACAGTGGTTACCTGTTGCAGGCCAGCCTGGGCTATTACATCAATCCCCTGGTCAACGTGGTGCTGGGAGTGGTTTTTCTTAAAGAAAGATTGCGCGTGTTGCAGATTCTGGCCGTGCTTTTGGCCGCTGCTGGTGTTATTTATCTTACGGTTTACTACGGTGAGTTTCCCTGGATCGCCTTAACGCTGGCTGTAACTTTTGGGTTTTACGGCCTGATACGCAAAGTGATCCCGGTTGGATCACTGGTGGGATTGACGGTGGAAACCCTGATGCTTTCAATCCCGGCCCTGGTTTACCTTTTTTATCTCGATGGTCATGGCCAGGGTTCAATCTTCCGGGTCAGTCTGAAGTTGGACCTGTTGTTGATGGGCTGCGCACCGCTTACCGCAATTCCATTACTGTGTTTTACCCTGGGTGCCCGTCGGCTGTATCTGTCAACCTTAGGGTTGCTGCAGTACATCGCCCCCAGCTGTATGTTTATTCTGGCCGTTTTTTTATTTCGCGAGCCCTTCTCTATCGCCCAGGTGGTGACCTTTATTCTCATATGGACCGCCCTTGCTATTTACTCAACGGATTCCATGCGTTATTATCGAAGTAAAGGCTGATCGTTTTGACACGGGGTATCAAACCAAAAGAAATGTTTAATTCGGTGGATTTATGAATATTCATGGTCGAATTGTTGAGCTTTTAGAAAAGGAAAAAAGCTTCTGTCTGGCAACTGTCCTGGCATCAAACATCGCTGAAGTCCGGCCCGGCCGAAAAGCAATTGTGTTCGAAAATGGATCCATAGAGGATTCGCTGGGATCAACCCAACTGGATTCGAGTCTGGGCCGCCTGGCGCAAAAAGCGTTTGAGGAAAATAAGAGCCGGGTGGTTGAAATGGAATCCGGAGTTAAGGTTTTTCTGAATATCCTCTGTTCTAATCCCCAGTTAGTTCTGTGCGGGGCAGGTCACATCGCCATCCCTTTAGCCCAATTTGCGCAGCGACTGGGTTTCCGGGTGGCGGTCATCGACGACCGTTCCGATTTTGCCAGCGCTCCCCGTTTTCCGAATTGCACTGTCATTGCCGATGATTTCACGGTCGCTTTGCGTGATTACCATTTCAGTCCGACCACATATGTCGTCGTGATCACCCGGGGGCATGAGCACGATGCGGACTGTTTAATTGAAATACTGAGCAAGAAAACCGCATATGTCGGCCTCATCGGAAGCCGCAGGCGGGTGCGTTTCGTTCTTGAAATGCTGGCGGAAAAAGGATTTTCCCAGACAAGGTTGAAGGAAGTTTTTACACCCATCGGGCTTCCCATCGGGGCTGAGACGCCCGAAGAGATTGCACTGTCGATTGTGTCCGAACTGGTGTGTGTTCGCAGAAAAGGTCCGGCCCAGGCGCGCGCTCTGAGAAATGCGGTAGGAATTGACTTATGAATGATCTGGATATCTTTAAAAAAGTATTGGAGCTTAAGGAAAAGGATATAACGGTTTGTCTTGCCACCATCATCGAAACATCGGGTTCCACGCCAAGGGAGACCGGTGCGAAAATGATCATATGTGTGGATGGCACCATGTATGGAACGATCGGCGGCGGCTGCGGCGAAAGTCAGGCTCGCAGTGCCGCTTTACGCAGCACGCTGGTCACCCAGAAGCCCCAGATCCTTGAAATCGATCTCACCGATGATTTAGGTACCAAAGGGGGAGATGTCTGCGGGGGAAAAGTGTGGGTCTTTATCGAACCCCTTTGAAACCAGGGCAAAATTACCGGTCAAAGCGGCACCGCATGCCGTTGGCCTAGACTTCATCGCCTTCGTCATTGCAGAGGCCTCAAATAATCCATGGTGAGTGAAATCAGCCAACCCCGCAGGAGCGCAAAACAGGCGCAATTCCTGTTTTTCTGCCGGTTTTAAACGCGTTTAAGCACGCTTTATGTTTACGATCCAATCCACAGGTCCTTCCTGTTCATATTCCCAATCGAACTTCCCGTTCTGCTCGGCCTCAAATTGATAGCGTAACGGCTT
>JBFFCW010000320.1:0-4953 GCA_041559695.1 Desulfobacterales bacterium | reverse complement strand
TTCAATTTGGTTTCTAAAAAAGTCAACCACAAGAAATGTACATTTAACATCGCTGTTTGAAGCTTTTTCTCTTGCCTTTTCTATTGCAATCTCAGAAATATCGGTTCCGGTTACTTGAAAGTGTTTTTGAGCAAGCCATATGGAATTATCACCGGTTCCACAACCTATATCCAACGCTTTACAGCGCTTTATACTTTTTTGAGCTACAGTTTCGATAAGATTAAAATCTGGTTTACCAATATCCCAGGGTGTATCTCCTGTTGTGTATCTTTTTTTGAATCGATCTTCGACTGACATTTTATTTCCTAAAACACATCGTATAACACTTATTGAAGCTCCCTGCAGCAAGCTGCGGGGAATGCGCTCGCTGTTGCAGTTCAACATTACAGAGTCATTTGCCCATGAAAAAATGGTGTTAAAGCTTCTGTATTTTGGGTCGGGTCGGGACAAACAACGATAACAACGACAAAAGAGATCTAAAATAAACCTTAAAATGGCCATTTAAGGCCTTATCTATGGCAAAATATGAGCGTTTTATGCATTATCATGTTGTTGTGATCCGACCCTAAATCATAGAAGAAGGTTAAATATAAGCCAATCATCAGTGAGTCGTTCATCCATGAGAGGTCAAAGAATTGAAGCGGTGTAAAATGAGCACCTAAGGATCATCCAATCAATTTCGCTGAAAGATTGATTTTTGTACCGGCAAAAAGTCTTGAAATTGGGCATTTCTCCTTGGCTGTTTGAGCATATTGAGCAAATTTATCAGCATCCAGGCCGGGCACCTCTGCTTCACAGTCCAAGTCGATACTGGTAATCTTCGGGCCGTCGTCTTCTCCCAAATGCACTGAAGCCGTTGTCTGTACCCTTTTAGGTTTAAAATTATCCGCACTCATGATAGCGGCAAGGTACATTGAAAAGCATCCAGAATGGGCAGCCCCAGCAAGCTCTTCAGGATTTGTGCCTTTGCCCTCTTGAAAACGCGATGCAAATGTAAAAGGGCCTTCAACTTCACCATATTTCATTACGCCGTTGCCTTCTTTCAGCGTGCCATTCCATCTGGCAGTTGCTTTACGTGTCGCCATAGTTTCCTCCTTTTAAGGTAAGGGTTTAAACCGTTAATATGTGATGTTGGTTTGCGATTTTTACAGGGATCTGTCCATCTCCTTAAATCCGGCGTCATCGCTTAGTCACTCTCCGATCCATCGCCGGATAGACGAATATAATCACTATTCAAAAACATTAGACATAGAATGAAAAAATCAAGCAAATAAAAAACGTTATTTCATTGCCAACAGCTAATCACTAATCAAGATGTGACCCCGATCTCTCAGGTCGCATCGGTGGACTGTAAAGGGTAATAATGATCGCTTTACGAAATCCCTGATTCCGGACTTATCCAATGATCGCTTTGGCAAGATTTGCTGCCAGTTCAGATCCTTCGTCACCAATGGCATCCGGTGTTGTACAGAAAGGCAGAATAAAATTGCCTTTTTCCTCCAGCCCGAGATAGTCGCAAAAGCCGGCAAAGATAAACTTTATGGCGTCACAGTTTCCCTCAATAGGGCCGGCGCAGGTCACCAGCAGCGCCGCTGGTTTGCCGCTGACCAGGGAGTCTTGGTCGGAGGTGCCGGCATCGGACACCAGACAAAAATGCCGGTCGATCATAGGTTTTATTTGGGAAGTGAAGCTCCAGCAGTATAGCGGTGACGCATACACAATGGCATCGGACCGGATCATTTTCTCAAATATGGTCAATGCATCATCCTTTTGAACGCAGCCGGGGTCATCCTTTATTTCCTTGCACTTATAGCATCCAAGGCAACCGCCCACCTTATACCGGGTGATGTCGATGCGTTCAATTTCATGGTTTTTCCGGGCGTTATCTTCAAACATTGAGAGTATTTTGGCCGTGTTTCCTTTTGCTCTCGGGCTTCCCAATATGGTGATGATTTTCATGGCAGTTCTCCGTTTTTAAAACTCATGCTCAATCAAAAATGGTCTGAAATATATTTCTTATCTGGCGATGGCATTCGTAAGACACTCCAAATGTTTCTGCCACTTAGCAACTTTCTTATCTTCATCTATCTTTTCAAAGAAGTCCATTCTTTCATGTATTTCCATATCCCGTATCTCAGCAAAGGTGCATTCTTTTCGTTTACCTTTGTACGGACAGTCCTGAAATACGTTCAGCAGTTTGTCGTCAAGATCCTTAGTCGTCATATTATACAAAGTCCCTATGGCATCAGGCTGCTGTATAGCCATCCATTGGCGGCAGCATGATTCGGGCATCGGCCACGATGCATTTTTCCCCGGAGCACATGACCGGGTTGAGGTCGATGGATTCGATCATGTCGGCGGCGGCCATGACGAAGTCTGAAAAACGGATCAGGGTCCGGGTCAATTCATCGCGATTGACAGCCTGGCGACCCCGGTACCCGGAGAGTAAGGGGGCGGCCTTAAGCCCCTTGATCATGGAGTCCACATCCGCGTTTCCCAAAGGGGCCATGCGCAAACTGACGTCCTGGTAGATTTCCACGCCGATTCCGCCCATGCCCAACAGAATCACGGGCCCGAACTGGTCATCCATTTTAGCACCGATAATCATCTCCAGGCCGGAAACCATCGGTTCCATGAGCATGGCCTCGAAGCCGTCCAATCGGCTGAAGCTTTCAAAAACGGCCGTCAGTTCCCGGATGGTCTCGATGCCTGTGCGCACACCGCCCACATCCGACTTGTGGACAATGCGACTGGAAACGACCTTGGCCGCCATGGGAAACCCCAGGTCGGCGGCAACCGGTTCGATCTGGTCGGGATCCGTGACAGTTACAAAACGCGGCACCTCCAGCCCCGCGGCAGACAGCAGTCGTTTGGCATCCGGTTCGCTCACCCAGCCACGGGTGCGGGCCGCCTCCAGCACGGTCTTGATTTCGGTTTTCAGCATGGCTTGTACCTTTTTAAGGCTTTGACCATCAACACGGCCCCTTTAATCGACGGGGACACCGGAACTCCGTTGAATTCAAATCCCTCGATGAGCATGCGGTAGCGTTCCACATGGGGAACGTAGGCGATCAGGGGTTTGTTATGACGCCGGCAGACCCGGCTCAGACGGGCGCTGAGATCAGAGGTAACTTCCGGTGTGTAAGGCAGCAGCAGCAGAATAATGGCGTCCAGTTCCGGGGACCGGGCAAGATGTTCGGTAGCGGCCATAAAGTCAATGTCTGTGGCGCTGCCGGTCAAATCAATGGGATTGTTCAAAGAGGCAATGGGCTGTATGCTGGAGGACAGATCGGCACGAATTCGATTCTGCTGCTCTTGATTGAAGGCTGGAATGGACAGGCCGTTCCGGCTGCAAATGTCAACCGCCAGGGCTCCGTGCCCGCCGCTGGGGCTGATTATGCCCACACGGCCGTCGATGGGTTCCCCATAGCAGCTCAGGGCCTCGCAGAAAGAGACCAGCTCGAACTCATTGACCGCCTCGACGATGCCGTGCTGGGCCAGGGCCGCTGAAAAAACCGCATAGTCACCGGCCATGGAGGCGGTGTGCGACGAAACGGCCCGCATGCCTTCGCCGGTCTTGCCGGATTTCAAAACGATCACCGGTTTCGAGCATTTGCGGGCGGCCTGCACAAACTCGCGCCCTTCGCCCCGGGCAAACCCTTCGATGTAAAAGGCGATCACCCCGGTATCCGGATCTGCGGCCAGATACTCGAGGAGGTCCAGTTCCCGAACAAGGGCCTTGTTGCCGATGCTCACCCCCAGGGAAAATCCGATCCCTTGTTCGGCAAATTTGGTCATCTGATCCACCAGCACTCCACCACTCTGGCTCACCAGAGCCACCTTGCCGGACTCGGGCCTGACCATGCGTTCACTGGGGATGAAAAAGGTGTCGATGCGGCCGGGAACATAGATGCCCAGACAATTGGGACCGATAAACGGAAAGCCGCGCCTGAGGGCCAGATCAGCCAGCTGCTCCTGCAAATCCAGGCGTCCGACTTCGGCAAAGCCCCCGGAAATGATTGCCGCCCCGCCGGCTCCGGCATCGATACAGTCCTTGAGGGTGTCCAGGGTATATTCAGCCCGAACTGCGATTACCGCCAGGTCCACGGGCCCGGGCAGGTTCCGGATACTGGTGTATACTTTCCGGCCGAACAGATCGCCGCCACCGGGGTTGACTGCAAAGACATCCACCGGATAGCGCAGATGAATTTTGTTGAAAATAACGTTGGCCGGATGGCGTTCTCGTTTCAGGGACACCCCGATGACCGCCACGGTTTTAGGTTGAAACAGTCGCTTGAAATCCCAAACAGGGGACCGTGATTGAACCAGGGGGCCGTTTGAAGATGAACATGTCTCTTTCAATATTTTTCTCCGGATACGACACTTGGGTTATGGATTTGCCGGTTCTAAGAAAGATTTTACACCGCGAACACCTTCAACACTTTTTGCGTGCGCAATGGCCTTATTTATTTCCTTTTTTGATCCAACCAACCCATACAGAACCACCTGACACTGAATCGACTTTATATCAATATTCGTTGACCATATATCTTTGTCTCCAACAAGCTTAGCTTTTACTTTTCCGACTATTTCCAGGTTTTCTTAGGTTCCACAAAGATCACCTTTCTTTTTGGGGAGCAGATATGTCGTTACGTTCATCCACTGCTGTGGAATAAATTGTTCCACATCCGCTAACAGCCAATAAAAAGATAAAAAATGGGATAAAAATAATCTTTTTCATATGTCCTCATGTTGATATTTCCATCTAAATTTTCATGCCAAATAAATAGTTAGGGGTCGGCCACGGCAACAAAATAACAAGGAAAAAAGAAGCCTGAAACGAGCCCTGAAATTATCTTAAACGACTCTTTTTATCCTAAAAATGCCTTTTAAGGTACGTATTGTTTCAAAATCTCAATATGTTGCTGTGGTTCGCCCCCAGCCCCTATCACT
>JBFFCW010000319.1:0-4971 GCA_041559695.1 Desulfobacterales bacterium | reverse complement strand
ATAGCGCCCCTGTCCATAAAGTGCCGAAAGTGGCTGTCATTGCCAGCGGTGATGAAGTGGTGGCTCCCGGAAAACCGTTGACCGAAGGAAAACTGTATGCCAGTAATATGGTCGAGATTTGTTCCTGGTTAACATTTTGCGGCCTTCCATATTCCGCCGTGCTTGTCGGCGACAGCCGGCAGGAAATTCAATACGCGATTACGACCCAGCTTTCCGATGCGGATGCCTTTGTGACCAGCGGCGGGGCCTGGGGCAGTGAACGCGATCTGATTCTAGACGTGGTCGCAAAAATGGACTGGCAGGGAATTTATCGCCGGGTCAGAATGGGCCCCGGAAAACCGGTGGGATTTGGCCTTTTGGAACAAAAGCCGTTTTTCGTTTTACCGGGTGGGCCGCCGTCCAACGAAATGGCTTTTCTGCAGCTGGCACTTCCGGCAATCATGAAGATGAAAGGGGAAACCGATTTTTCTTTTCCGGTGGTCCGCGCGCAATTGGCTGAAACCGTCCGCGGCCATAAGGACTGGACCCAATTTATTCACGCCCGCCTTGAAAAAGAAAAACATCAGCTCATCGTCAAACCTGCCAAACTAAAAAGCCGACTCATTTCCATGGCTCGCAAAGACGCTTTGATTGTCATTCCGGAGGGCTGGGAAGAATGGATCGCCGGTGAAATCATTGAAATTCAACTTTTAAATCCGGATTTTAATTACCGTTAGATGTTCAGCAATGAGATGATCGCCTTTTTCATCAATAACCCGGCCGAACAAGAGACTTGGGTCCATGGAATCGGTAAAGGAGGATACGGGATTCGGTCCTTAATCGTAATTCTAATTGCGGCATTTGTGTGTTTCAATTGTGCGACGGATCCCCAGCCGAAACCCTCCTTTCAAGACGGCACCCGGGTCGGCATCATGAACAGCCTGGAATCATACCTGACCCATCGCCACATCGCGATAGACCGAATCAGCAGTTTTACCCAACAAATCAAGGTGGATTGGGATGTGCCGGCCTATGTGGACACCCAATTGACGGATTCTTTAAAAAAGGATACGCGCTTTGTGGTTGTTGCCACGCGGTCTCAGCAGGTCCAATCCCGTCTGAAGCAGCTTTCGGATCAAATCGGTGCTGCCGCAACCCGCAGAAGGATTTCACCGGATCTGGTCGATTTTATTGAAAGCGCAGCGAAAAGCCATGATCTGGATGTCATCATAATGGTGCAGCGCTTCAAAGGCGAAAGCCCATGGAAAATACATGATGATTCGATTGTGCTTGAGGGTTATGGCCTTTTTACGAGGCGGACCGTTCTCGGTGCGATCGGCGTCAGAAATAGCTGGGCGCATCCATACGCCCAGATTCGAGTTGTCGTTTTTCAGACCCGGCCGGTCACAAGGATCGGCGCCGGTCGTCCGAAGCTGACCAGAGGGAACATGGATAACTTCAATTGGCCGGCGGACATAAAAAATATTCCGCTCACAGAACTCGATAAGCTGCGCCCCAAAATCCAGGAATACGCCGATCAAGCGGTCAAAAACGCCTTGCAGAGTGCCCATATGGTCATGGATCCTTCGCCATAACTTTTTTTCGCATTTGCACCGGGGCAGGAGGGCAACCATAAAACCGATCGTCTGATAACAGGAGCCGTTTTATGAAAGACCGACGCACACATATCACCGCTGAGCTCGAAAAAAATCTGGAAAATTCCATTGCCTTTTTTCGATCTTTATCGCCGGATGAGCTTCGCATTCGGGTTTATCAGGATGGGGCCAAATGGACGGTTCAACAGGTGTTGGCCCATTTTGTCACCATCGAACGCGCGATGCAGTGGTTATTTAAAGATATCTTAGCCGGTGGTCCGGGATCACCGGAAGATTTTGATGTTGAGCGGTTTAACCGGTCCCAACCCAAAAAGTTGGACGGGCGAAGCGTTGCGGAACTTATCGCACAATTTACAGCGGTCCGTGAAGACACGATCTCAATCGTTAACGCCATGTCGGATGCCGACTTTGACCGTGAAGGGCGGCATGCGTTTCACGGGCACGGCAAGCTGGAACGCTTTATTCGATGGACTTACGAGCATGTTCATATTCATATGGATGATATTTACAAAAAAAGGACGCTATGAAAGAAAAAAACGGTGAACATCCCCTGGGAGACGCCGGGCAGCTGATCCTGTTCGGTTTGTTTCTGGTTATATGGATCCTGGATTCATTTATCCTGCACCATTCCACATTTTTGTCGGATCGCATCCCGCTGGCAATCCGTTTGATTATCCTGGGTGCTGCATTTGCCGCCGCTTTTTACCTTTTCAGGTCCGGCCATAGGGTTGTCAGTGGTGAACAGCGCCCCATAACGGTGGTATCATCCGGCGCTTTCCGATATGTGCGGCACCCACTGTATCTGGGAAGTATCCTAATTTACCTTGGCTTTACGGTTTCCACAGCTTCCCTGTTCTGCCTGGGGCTGCTGGTGGTCATCGCTGTGTTTTACAATTATATCGCCGCTTACGAAGAGAAGTTGCTGGAAGTAAAATTTGGTAAGGCCTATGTGGCATATCAAAAAAAAACGGGCAAATGGGTGCCACTCCCGGGCAAGAAAGGTTAACCATGATCCTGAACGACAATCTATTCAATTTATTTAAGGATAAAGCTGAAAAAATCCGTGTGGACATGCTGTGCCTGGGCCTCGGATACACGGCCGTTGTTACTTCTGACGGCGGTATCGGGATTGCCTATACCTATTTTGAAGATAAAAAATCCTGCATGCTGTTAAATGAAGCCATTGATTACGAAGGCCGGCAGGCAGGCGGACTGCTGGAAAAAATAAAAAGTGAGCACCCGATTGATAGAAGCATGGCGCTGGCCCTGGTCAATGCGCTCAACTATCAACATGCGCTGCAGTTGCCGGAAGATGAAAATAACAAAATCATGTTCGAACAGTTTAAAATCGCAAAGGGAACAAAAGTCGCGATGGTTGGCTACTTTGGCCCATTGATCAAGCGTTTTGAGCAAAAAGATGCTGTTCTGGATATACTCGATCAATCTCGTGGGCTTGGCCGAAAGGCGGATTTTTATAAACGCCTGAAAAATTGGGCAGATGTGCTGTTTCTGACATCAACCTCAATTTTGAATAATAGCACCGAAGACATACTCGCAAACGTTCATGGTAAAGTAAAAACCTTGATGCTGGGTCCGAGCACACCCATGGTTGCAAAGGCCTTTGACCACCTTCCCGTGCACATGCTCGCCGGCACGGTCCCCACTGAAAAAGAGAATATTCTGAAAGCCATTCGTCACGGAATGGGTACGCCGGTGCTTCACAAGTTCAGCCGCAAGTCATATTTAGCCTTAATGTAGCTGGATCTTATCCTTCGGCATTCCTTTAAACCCCCCGTTATGGGTTGTTAATTTAATTTCATTAAATTTGGTTGACAGACGGATGCAGGCTCGATATATTCCAAATATTGAATATATGGAGTAAAATGATGAAAGCCTTCACAAAAGTAATGAAAGCACTATCCGATCCAAATCGGGTCAAAATCATCAAATTGCTGCAGCAAAAATCGATGTGCGTCTGTGAGCTGCAGGCCGCATTGCAAATCGCACAGCCAGGCGTTTCCAAGCATTTGAAGATACTTGAAGAAGCAGACCTGGTCGATTATCAGAAAGACGGGTTGTGGGTCAACTATTATCTGACGGACGGAAAAAACAGCCCTTATGCCGCCAGCGTTTTAGGGAATCTGAAGCACTGGCTGGAAGATGATCCGGAGATTGTTGATTTGGTCCAAAAAGTGCCCTTTTTAAACCGGGAAGAATTGACCGCAAAATAATTTTTTTACCATATTATATTGCTATATATGCATACTATTATTTATAAACCTTGCCATGCAAATCGTAAGAAGTACCCATGAGTGAAGCGATGGCCATCAAAAACACAGAGGCCACCGTACGGGAGGTTGCAGGTCTGGCGGAGGAAGCGCCACACGAAAGCCTGGTGGACTGGAAGACAATTTGGAAACCGCTGGGTCTGATTGTGGGGGTTTTCCTGGCTTTTTTCTGGTTGCCTGTAGACAGCAGTCGGTTTAGTGGGGCGGTGATCGAATCCCTGGCATTAGTAAAGTGGTACGCCCAGGAACACGTCCTCTTATGTCTGGTACCGGCCTTTTTTATCGCCGGCGCCATCTCGGTTTTTGTGTCCCAGGCGGCTGTGATGCAATACCTGGGGGCTGGAACCAAAAAGGTTATGTCCTATGGCGTTGCGTCGGTTTCAGGCACAATTCTGGCGGTTTGTTCCTGCACCGTATTACCGTTGTTTGCCGGCATCTGGAAGCGCGGCGCAGGGCTGGGCCCGGCGATTGCGTTTCTTTATTCCGGCCCGGCCATCAATGTGCTGGCGATTGTGCTCACGGCCCGGATTCTTGGCCCGGAGGTCGGCCTGGCAAGGGCTGTAGGAGCGGTGGTGTTCAGCGTCGTTATCGGCCTAGTCATGCATCTGCTGTTTCGTAAAGAAGAGCAAGCCAGGGCTGAAGCAGCCCTGCACATGCCCGAACCCGAGGTGGAGCGGCCGCTGTGGCAAAATGTGATTTATTTCGCCGTCATGGTGGGCATCCTGGTGTCTGCTACCTGGGGCAAGCCGGTCGAACCGGCCGGACTGTGGCACGCAATTTACAACGTCAAGTGGTTGGTGACGGGTTTTTTTGCGATTGTCTTCGGTGTGCTGCTGGTAAAATGGTTTCGCGTTAAGGCATATAAAGTCGTTCTGGCAGCCGCTGCGGTTCTGGCCCTGGCATTTGTCTTCCCCCGCGAGCCCCTGATTGCCTTTTCAGCCGGCATCATCGCTTTGGTGGTCCTGACCGCAACGACTCAGGGAGAAACCCAGTCATGGTTTCTGTCCACCTGGGATTTTACCAAGCAAATTATGCCTTTGCTGTTTGCCGGTGTGCTGGTGGCGGGGCTGCTGCTGGGGAGGCCCGGT
>JBFFCW010000318.1:0-4971 GCA_041559695.1 Desulfobacterales bacterium | reverse complement strand
ACGAATATGGCAGAAAGCTCCCCTTGAACTGGAAAGTTTAAAGTCCCACCAAAAAGGACGCGCCGGAAATGTCACCGTTCGCGTATATGCCTTTGCAGACGCCTACCGCAACCAGAGAAATTTATGGCTGCTTCGTGATAGCGTTAAGACCCAAAAAATAACGATTGAAATGGCGATATCGGTCTTGGCACCTTTTCTGCGGGAAATGGCCGATCGCTTTGAAATATGGGCCCTGTCCACTCCCAGTCAGCTTTTTCGAAAAGTCGAAAGCTTGCTGGCAGAAGTTACAACTCCCGATGAGCTCACCAACCTGTTAGATGAGCTTCTGATTTATAACAACCGCTGGTGGCTTTGGCTGGACAGCATCATTCCATGGTTTGATCTCGACCGCAAACTCTAGATCCGTTATCAATCGTCAAGGACAATGCCAGAATGCCGAAACTTTTCGAGCACACCCAATTAAAAGACCTCGAGCTTGCCAATCGATTTATCCGTTCCGCCACCTGGGAAGGATTGGCCGATGAAAATGGCGGCTGTACCTTCGAACTGGTGGACCGGATGGTCGAACTTGCCAGAGGTCGCGTGGGCCTGATCATCACCGGACACACCTATGTGCACCCGGCCGGGCAGGCCACACCCTACCAGCTCGGTGTGGACAAAGACGAGCGCATCGACGGCTTGAGCGAAATGACCGCAGCGGTCCATCGAGAAGGCGGCCGCATCATGATGCAGCTGGCCCACGGCGGTTTGAAGGCTGAACCGCAATTGACCAACACAACGCCGGTCGGCCCTTCGAACGGAGAGGGTCTCGTAAAGTCTCCAGGAAAGGAAATGACCACAGACGCCATCCATCAGGTTGTGGTATCATTCGGTCAGGCGGCCCAACGGGCCAAAGCTGCCGGTTTTGACGGTGTACAAATCCACGCCGCCCATGGTTATTTGCTCAGCCAGTTCCTATCACCGGCCATCAATCGGCGCACTGATGAATACGGCGGTTCTGTGGAAAACCGGTTCCGCATTGTTTTGGAAGTGCTGCGAAACATTCGCCAGGTTGTCGGTCGCAATTATCCAATCCTGATTAAGCTTAACTCTGAAGATTTTTTGGAAAATGGCTTGTCCATTAAAGATTTTCTCAAGACAGCCGCCATGCTGGGTCAGGCCGGTATTGATGCCATCGAGGTCAGTGGTGGAACATATTTTTCCGGACGTCGCAGTCCTTCTCGCAAGGAGATCACCTTTGATCGTGATCAAGCTTATTTTCGCAAGGCCTCCCGGGCGTTAAAGAAAATGGGCCAGGTACCCGTCATCTTGGTCGGTGGCATCCGCTCATTCCTTTTGGCCGAACGACTGGTGGATGAGGGCGTCACGGATTTCATCGCCATGTGCCGCCCCTTTATTCGCGAGCCGATGCTGATCAAACGCTGGCAATCCGGTGACCTGCGGAAAGCCACCTGTATTTCGTGTAATGGATGTTTTGGCCCGGCCAGATCGGGTCGAGGCATTCTGTGCGTGCAGGACATCCAGTGGAAATCTTAAAGCATGAAAATTATGCCGCCGCACCCTATGATGCCAAAGTCGGTATTAGCCCGATGGTAAAAATCGGCAACATGGTATTTATCGGCGCCACCAGCTCCACCAATGTGCACGGCGATGTTGAAGGCGGCGCAGATCCGTATCGCCAGGCCAAAATCATTTTTAAAAAAATCAATGCGCTTTTGAAAAACAGCGGCGCCAGCCGGCGGCAGGTGGTGCGCGTTCGCTTTTATGTTAAGGACATTGCCTACGGTCGGGACTGCTTGAAAGCATATTCCGAATGGTTCAAGGATATTAAGCCTGTCATCACCATGATCGAGGCCAAGGCGCTAGCGCGCGTAGACCGTTTAGTCGAAGTCGAGGCCGAGGCCCTTGTGGGCTCTTATCCGACTTGCCGGTTGACAGAACGGCGCCTGATATGAAATAAACGATTTTTAGTTACTATACGGGAATTAGGTTATTAATTTGTATTCATATAAACCCTTGGGGGTTCATTTAATTGCAGGGGGGGTGGTAAATTAGAAAATCACTTTATGAAATTACCCATTAATTAACAAACAAGGAGGTAGGATATGAAAGCGAAAAAAATATTTCTGTTCAGCGCTTTACTGGTCGCAGCGTTTTTTGTCATGAATCTGGCCTTTGGAAGTTTAACTGCAGAGGCTGCCGATAAGGTTTATCGCATGAAGATTCAATCTGCCTACCCGCGCGGTGACCTTTCCATGGAGTTATTAAAAGAATTCGCCGCTGCAGCCGATAAAAACAGCAAGGGTCGCATAAAGATACAGGTGTTCGCAGCGCCCGAGATTGTGCCGGTCGAGAACCTGTTTGAGGCGACCCAAAAAGGCACGCTGACCATGTTGCATGCGGTTGCCGCCATGTGGGGCGGCATCGTCCCGGTCGGCGAAGTGGAATTTGGCCTGCCCTACGCCTACAATCTTCCCGGTGAACCGGATGTTTATGAGGCCGGCAAACAGATTCGAGATTTTTTTATGGGCACCGGGTTTGCGGATTTGCTGCGCAAGGAATACGCCAAACAGGGCCTCTACTGGTTGGATGTCCATTCATACGGCCCTATTTTCACCATGTCTGCCAAAAAAGTCACTACCTGCGACGACTTACAAGGAATGAAAATCAGAGTAGAAGGATCATGGTCGGACTATTATAATCTGCTGGGAGCCCGTGGCACTTACATTAGCGGTGAGGAAACTTATATGGGACTGAAGCTCGGCACCATTGACGCCTCTCAGTGGGATGTCAGTGCCACCACCGGTCTAAACTGGCATGAAGTCGCGCCCTATCGAATATTGGGGGGACAGAACGACGTGGTTCCCGGACACATCCTGATGAATATGGATACCTGGAACGAGTTATCGGATGATCTCAAAAAGGCGCTGAGCGATGCGGCGGAACAGTACTTTCACGATCTCAACAAGATCTATGAAGGTGAGCTGAAGAAAAATGCCGAACTGGTAAAAGCCGGCAAGGTCATCAACAGCCCGATCGACGCTGCCTGCGATAAGAAACATGAAGAAGCCGCCTATCAAATATGGGATAAGATTGCCGAGCGAGACGCGGCTGCAGCTAAAGGTATCGAAATAATCAAGGCCTGGAGAAAAACCTTAAAGTAGTTTTTCTTACAAAAATACGCTTTGATATTTGCATAAATACCCAACCAGGAGGGTGCATTTCACCCTCCTGGTTATTTAAGATTTAACCTGATATGAACACCGCTAACCGCACTTGAAGGTCTCACCGAATGTCTAAAGCCAAAAAATCGTTCTTCGATTGGATTGATGCCGTTGCAGAAAATGCAGCCAAAATAACCTGTTACCTGGTCTTTATCATCATGCTGATTACCACAGCGGACGTTGTCGCGCGGTATGTATTTAACCGGCCGCTGGTCTGGGGCTGGCTGTTAAACCGACAGCTCTTCGGCGTCTTTATCCTGTTTGCGGGAGTTTATACCCTGTTTAAAGGCGAGCACATCCGCATCGAAATATTATACGATCATTTCCCGCGGCGATTAAAAACGCTTGCCAAATGGATCGGTTTGTTGGCCTTTATTTCATTTATGGGGGTGCTGGTCTGGCAGGGGGCCTGGATGGGCTGGAACTCATTGATGATGAACGAAAAGGCTGCCGGGGCATTTCGAATCCCATGGTACCCTTTTAAGCTGCTGATTCCCGCTGTGGCCTTTCTGTTCTTGCTTGAAGGTATTGCCGCTTTTCGCAGAAGCGACGATTGAATTCATTTGGATGTTTACTTGGCGAAATCGGATGTGACCGTACGATCATGAAGGAATGTTTCATATGAGCATCGAGCTGACCACGGTTTTGTTGTTTGGCGGATTACTGATTCTTTTGGCTTTAGGCGTTCCGGTCGTTTTTGCACTCGGCGGCATCAGCGTTCTGATAACCGTTTTGATCGGCGGCCCCAATGATTTATTTATCGTTGCCACCACCACCTATCGTCAGATAACCGACCCCGGCCTGATCACCATTCCCCTGTTTCTTCTGATGGGAAATTTTTTAATCCACTCCGGTATTTCTGATCGCCTGTTTCGTGCGCTTAATCTGTGGCTTTCGGGCATTAGAGGCGGGCTCGCCATTGTTTCCGTTGGCGTGTGTGTGGCACTGGCCATGTGCGGCGGATTCGGTCCAGGCATCCTCACCATGGGCCTTATTGCGGTGCCGGCCATGCTCAAACAACGATACAACAAATCCCTGGCACTCGGTAGCGTAATGGCCGGTGGTGTTCTGGGCGAAATCATTCCGCCCAGCATCATCATGATTATTTTTGCCTATATCTCTCGCATATCGATAGGGAAAATCTTCTTCGGGGGCGCCATCCCCGGCTTTATAACTGCAAGTCTGTATGTCATTTATATTCTGGTTATATGCTACCTCAAGCCCGAACTCGCACCCCGGGTAGCAGCAAAAACGACGTGGAAGGAACGCTGGACTTCCCTCAAAGATATCGTCCTGCCGTCTTTGCTGGTCGTGTTGGTATTGGGGTCCATATTTTCAGGTATCGCGACGCCAACCGAAGCTGCCGGTGTCGGTGCGTTTGGCTCTTTTTTGGTCTGCGCCGTTTATCGCCGGGCAAATTGGAAAGTCATTTCCGATTCATGTATCGAGACCATGAAAATAAGCGGCCTGGCATTGTGGATACTGGTCGCAGCCACGCTCTTCGGGGTGGTTTACACCAGTGCGGGCGCCCAGGACATGGTCATGGGCATCGTCCAGGCCGTGCCGGTCAATCGCTGGCTCATCCTGATCGCCATGCAAGTCATTTTGCTCATCTTCGGCATGTTTATGGATGACTACGCCGTTTTAACGATCTGCGCACCCATCTTTATCCCGATCGCTGTATTTCTCGGTTTCGATCCGGTCTGGTTTTCGATCGTGTTCATCCTCAACATGCAAGTCGCCTATT
>JBFFCW010000317.1:0-5011 GCA_041559695.1 Desulfobacterales bacterium | reverse complement strand
GCGACACCTTAACTTTAGTCACTTCCTACTTTAGTTCACTTTAGTCACTTTAACTTCTATTCCAACAATTCTTCCCTGATCCGTCCCAGCATCTCTTCCGTAACCCCCGCTTTTGATTTGAGGTACTCGATGGGGGAACCATATTTTTTGCGCAGGTGATCCAGCAGAGCCTCAATGCAGTACCGCGGCGCTGAAAAATAGGGTGAGATTTTTTCCCGATCAATGCCGGCGGCATCAAATTTAGCATAGAGCCCATTGACCACATCGCGAATATAAATATTGGAAAGGCCATGGTCGTAGATAACGGCCTTTTCCGAAACCCCCAAAGAAAGCAAAATCAGCGCTGCACAGGTGCCGGCCCTGTCCTTGCCGCCGGTGCAGTGAAAAACCAGCGGCAGATGACCGGGGTCGGCCAGGCGCTCGAACACCTGGCCCCAGACAGGGGCGAATTCTTCGATATTTAAAATATAACCCTCAATTAAAAATTCCCTGGTCAACCAGCTCGTATCCCCTCTTTCAAGCTTCTGAAATAAGTCTGTGGGATCAGATTTTAGATTGTCGATCGGCAGGTGACAGTGCTCACCGGACCCATCTCCCGGAAATCGATCGGGCCTGCGTCGGGCTTCAGTCGATGTCCGAAAATCGCAAACACAATGAATTTTCATGCGCTTCAGAAAATCAATGTCACGCGCCGTCAGGTTGGACAGATGATCCGAGCGGAAAACCCTGCCCCACCTTACGCGTTGCCCTGCGGTGGTTGCATAACCGCCAAGGTCTCTGAAATTTACCGCTCCTTGCAACGGCAGGCGTCGCTCACCGATAACCCTGGCGCTGCCTTTATCTGGAACGATTTCAAAGTAGTGTGGCATATCCGCATTCAGGCCTGAAATGTCGACAGCGTTTTCGCCTTTGATCCGGTATCGGGGCGCGTTGCGCTGTATGGCTTCAGGTGAGTTGCCATGATAAATTGAAACTCGAAGGTCTTTGAGGTGGGTTTTCCAGCTGATTCGCACGGTGGCCTCAGCGACGCGTTCAATCGATGCATCGGAAAAATGTGGGGCGTTTTCTAACACGGTCATTAAATTTTATCCCGCCATACCGGCTGCAGTGACTTTTTGGGAAGGAATTAAAAGAGGATAGGACGTTCGCCGGTAAGCGCTGCCGGCCACAAACCTATAGCTTATTTTTTTTCGAGCTTAACCGCTATCGAATAGCGTCCGGGGCCGACATAGATCAAGCCTAAAAAGACGACGGCAAGGCCCAAAGACCACAGCATCAGCGTATTGAATCCGATGTTTTCCCGGGCGTGCGCACCGGCAAACAATTTGGGCAGCGCGTACAGAAAGAGCGCAGCGGTTAGGCCCAATCGCATGATGAGCAGACCAAAGTCAATTTTTCGATCCTGCGAATCAAACATTTTTCTTCCAGTGTGCCTTACGATCTAGTATTCCATACTGGCATAATATATCAACTAAAAATTAACGGGCACCCATCTGTAAGCGATCTCAAAAATAGCCGGCAGGATTCTTGGCCGAGAAGTTCAGGGTTCACGGATTTGTTAAATTCGTTTTATTTGTTTCATTGGTTGAATGGGTTGGCTTAAACCGAACCAATTCAACGAATTAAACCAATCAGACCCATATAACGAGTGCGCGACGCAGCACAAAAGGAGCCGTTCCTCTTTGACATAAAAAACAGAATACCCTATGATTGGCGGACATTGTTGAAAGGAGTGAGAAACAAGTTCTTATGGGCGAGTTCTGGGACTGGTGGCAACACCTGCCGCAACACATTAGCCCGGTTATATTTGAAATCGGCTGGTTCAGACTCCAGTATTACGGGCTGATGTATATCGTCGCTTTTGCCTTCACCTATTTTCTGGTGCTCTATCGCATCAAACACGAAAAGCGGTTCGGGTTCTCGAAAAATCAGGTTAATGATTTAACCACCTATGCCATTGTGGGCCTTATCGTCGGCGCCCGGCTTGGCTATGTATTGTTCTACAATTTATCCTATTACCTGCGCCATCCGCTCGAGATTTTTCTTCCCTTTTCGTTTTCAAACGGTTTTACCTTTACCGGCATCTCTGGCATGTCATATCATGGTGGCCTTATCGGGATATTGCTGGCCGCCTCCTGGTATGTCCGCAAAGCCAAAATTAACTACTGGGAAGTGATGGATTTATATGTGCCGGTGGTGCCGCTGGGCTATACATTTGGGCGGCTTGGAAATTTTATAAACGGGGAATTATTCGGCCGAGCAACCACCTCACCGATCGGTATGTATTTTCCACAGGCATCAGAAAAAGCGCTGCGGCATCCATCTCAGCTCTATGAGGCGGTCTTTGAGGGGGTTTTTCTTTTTGTGATTCTATGGTGTATCCGCAAAAGAAACTTCCCGCAAGGCGCCATGCTGGCTTTATATATTATCGGTTACGGAACGGTCCGGTTTTTCATTGAATACTTTCGGGAGCCGGATGCGCATCTGGGTTTTGTTTTATCCTCATTTTCCATGGGACAGATACTTTGTGCGTTGATGATCGCCGGTGGAATTGGCCTATATTTATATTTGCGCCAAACCGAGCAGCGGGTGAAAAGCCCATGAGCGGAGCGGCAGTGTGAAAAAACCACTCGATGGCATTAATGTGCTGTATCCGACCCCCACGACCATAGTGGGTGCAATCGTTGAGGGCAAAGTGAACTTCATCACCATTGCCCATATCGGCATTGTCAATCATGCCAGGCCCTATCTGATATCATTGAGTCTCGCAAAACCTCACCACACCAATGCCGGTATCAAAGAAAATAAGACCTTCAGCGTCAACATCCCCAATGAAGACCTGGTTGTCGAAACCGACTATGTCGGGATTGTGAGCGTTAAAAAAACGGACAAATCCAGAGTATTTGAAGTTTTTCTGGCAATCTTGAAAATGCCCCCATGATTACTGAATGCCCGATCAATATGGGGTGCAAGCTCTACGATGTTTACGACACCCCCACCCACGATCTGTTTATCGGTGAAATTGTCGAAACCTGCGCGGATGAATCCGTGCTTAAAAACGGCAAGGTGGACCTTGCCCGGCTAAAGCCGCTGCTGTTTGACATGAGCAGTATTAAATACTGGTCGATCGGCAACCCGGTTGCCGGCTGTTGGAATATTGGCAAGCAATTAAAGCCAAAATAGAATCGTTTGAAATTACTGTCCGTGTAAAAAATGGAAACCGTACCAAAAAGGGAAATCGAAAAGCGCATCAGCAGGTTCCAGGCCCAACTGGCTGCCGCCAACCTGGATGGCGCCTTTATTGTGCAAAACGCAGATCTCTTCTACTTTAGCGGAACCATTCAAACCGCTGTCTTGTTCGTGCCTTCCAATGGCGATCCCATCCTGATGGTTCAAAAGAACCACGCGCGCGCACAGTTTGAATCTTCGTTGAACCATGTTATTTCGGTTAAAAACAAAAATCGAATTCCTCAGGTTCTCAATGATTTTAAATTGGATCAACTAGCGGCAGCCGGAATCGAAATGGATGTCCTGCCGGCCAATCTTTACCTCTGGTTTCAGCGAACCCTCCCGCAATGCCGCTGGACGGATGTATCCGGCATCATCCGTAAACTGCGCATGCTGAAGTCGGTATATGAAAGTGAGCAGATTGAAAAAGCCGCGGCTATTTTGCACACCGGATTAACTCCAATCAAATGTGTGATTCGCGAAGGGATGACCGAGCTGGAAATCGACGGTCATCTGGCCATGATCGCCCGCCGCGAAGGACATATGGGCGCCTTACGAATGCGAGGCTGGAACCAGGAAATGAGCTACGCGCATGTGCTGTCCGGTGGCAGCGGTTCAGCTGTTTCACTGTTAAACAGCCCCCATGGCGGCACCGGCAACACGCCGGCCATGGCCCAGGGCGCCGGTTCTCGCAGGATAAAAAAAATGGTTTTGGCCCTGGAGCCTAAATTTGTCTTTCCTCAAAAGGGGGTGGTGGGGCTGGAAGATGACTACCCGGTAACACCAAATGGTTTAAAAAGACTGACTCGAACCGATCAAACTTTAATTCAAATATGAAACTCCCCGCAGTCCCGCTGCAGGCGCGAAAGGGAATAAGATGGGGTTTTGAAACCACTTCTAAACCGATCCGGTTTGATGAAAACAGATGCAACTCGAATTAAAAGAATTAAATTATAAGTATCCGGGATCCGTCGGCGATGTATTCCGGCAGTTGAACTGTCAGGTGACCGAGCCGGGCTTTCACGCCCTGTTCGGACCTTCGGGTGTCGGCAAGACGACCCTGGCAAAAATGATTGCCGGCGATATCAGGGGCTTTGCCGGTGAAATTAATCTGCAGCGCATCCATCAGGTCCTCTACACCTATAATCTGGAAAGGATTCCGGGTTGGTGCTGTATCCGTGACCATCTGGAATCGATCACGCCCAAACCCAACCGGCAGCGGCTGGAAGATCTGGTGGATTCATTTGGGCTTCAGCCCTGCTTGAACTCACGTTTTACCCAGCTCTCCCTTGGGCAGCAGAACCGGACCAATTTAGCCCGCTACCTGCTGCAGGACTTTGATTTACTGATTATGGATGAAAGCCTGGCCAACGTAGATGAAATCACTAAAGAAAAGATCATTTTAAAAATCAAATCCCTGTTTCCCGAACGCTGTTTCTTATATATCTCCCATAATGTGGTTGAGGTTTCAAAATTTTGCAAACAGATCCTTGTGTTGCGCAGCCACTATAAGGCCCCGCAGACCGTGTCACTTCAAGGTCAGGATTTTAATAACCAACGGGTATTGAAAGAAAAGGATCTTGAGCAAAGCATGCTGGAGATCGTCAATGCTTCATAGGCGCATTTATCAATTTTTGATAATCTATTTCATCGGCCTTGCGACCCTGATGCTAGTGAAATATAGCCTGAACCTGTCTGATTACACCATACCCGGTGTTACTGAAATCTGGACAACCTGTCGTCGCTATTTCGGGTTATACCTGATGGCGGTGCTCAACACCCT
>JBFFCW010000316.1:0-5086 GCA_041559695.1 Desulfobacterales bacterium | reverse complement strand
TGCCGCTTTACGCCCGGCTGACGGCCAGCGAGCAGGCGCGGGTTTTTGCGCGGTTATCTGAACGCAAGATCATTGTGGCCACCAATGTGGCCGAAACCTCCCTTACCATCCCGGGGATCAGGTATGTGGTGGATTCCGGCCTGGCCCGAATTTTGCGATATTCACCGCGATCGCGCACCACGTCCCTGCCGGTGGAAGCGGTTTCCCGCAGCAGCGCCGACCAGCGCAAGGGGCGTTGCGGCCGGGTGCAAAACGGGATCTGCGTACGCCTGTTTACGGAAGATGATTATCTGAGCCGCCCCCTGTACATGCGGCCTGAAATTTTACGGGCCAATCTGGCGGAAGTCATTCTGCGAATGATCGCCCTGCGGCTGGGCGATATCGCCGATTTTCCCTTTATTGACCGGCCCGATTCAAAAAGCATCAAAGACGGCTTTGATCTGCTTTATGAATTGGGGGCAATAACATCTCGGCGCGCGGCACAAGGCGCAAGACGCAAGGTCCTTGATGAAACAGCAAAGACTGAATCAGTCAAGGGTGTATCCGCTATCAACGCAGAACTTACTGAAAAAGGGCGCTTGATGGCCAAGATCCCCCTGGATCCCCGGCTTTCCAGAATGCTGCTTGAAGCCAGGGATCGGCGCTGCATCGATCATATTGCCGTGATTGCCGCTGCGCTCAGCATCCGGGATGCCCGCGAACGGCCGCTGGAAAAAACGGCTGAGGCCGATCGGATGCATGCACAGTTTGACGATCCCGCATCTGATTTTACCACGTTGCTCAACATCTGGAACCGCTACAACCACGTCTGGCAAACACAACAACGCGCCAGTCAGCTCAAACGGTTTTGCCGGCAACACTTTTTGTCTTTCAACCGCATGCGCGAATGGCGCGATATTTATCATCAGATTCGAGCGATTCTGGAAGAATTCGGCATGGGCGACCGGCGTCGTGCGCTTAAGGCGCAACCGCAGAATCTGAACCTGGACAGAGAAGACCCCTTGTATCACTCCATTCATAAATCGATTCTCAGCGGTTATCTTTCCAATATCGCCGAAAAGAAAGAAAAAAATTTTTTCCGGGCAACCCAGAACCGCGAGGTTATGGTTTTCCCGGGATCGGGATTGTTTGACAGGGCCGGCCAATGGCTGGTGGCGGCGGAAATGGTCGAAACCTCCAGATTGTTTGCCCGCACGGTCGCCAATATCGAAAGCCAATGGCTGGAGGAGCTGGCAGGGGATCTGTGCAACCGCGCCTATCTGAATCCCCGTTGGAAAAGAAACCAAGGAAAGGTAATGGCCGACGAGCAGGTCAGCCTTTTTGGGTTGATCATCATTTCCCAACGATCGGTCCCCTATGGCCCGATCAACCCGGATGAAGCCACCGACATTTTTATTCGTGCAGCGATCATAAACGGAGACCTCAAAAAACCATTTGCCTTCATGACACACAACCAGCGCCTGATCGAAGATATCAAAGGCATCGAAAATCGTCTGCGGCGCCGCGATGTGCTGATCGGCGAAGAAGACCTTTTTGAATTTTACAGGGAAAAGTTGCCCGGTATACACTGTGTAAAAATGCTTTCAAACAAAATAAAAAAAAGAGGCGGTGACCGATTTCTACGTCTCAAAAAGCCGGATCTGATGAATTATGACCCGGATGCCGCTGAGCTCGCCCGTTATCCACTGAGTACGGAGATTGACGGACAGATGTTTAAATATCGCTATCACTTCGGTCCGGGCCAGGAAGATGACGGTGTGACCATTCAGGTGCCGGTTTCCATGGCGCCTGCGGTTTCCGGGGAAGCGTTTGACTGGCTGGTGCCGGGAATGTTTAAAGAAAAGATTGAAACCTTGATCAAAGGTCTTCCCAAAGTGTACCGCAAAAAACTGGTGCCGGTTAACGAAACCGTTGAAATTATCAACCGGGAGATACCCCGGCTGAAAAACGCGTTGTTTTCGACGCTGGGTGAATTTATTTTAAAGCGCTTTGGCGTCGATATTCCCGCCGCCGCCTGGCCGATTGAAACATTGCCGGATCATCTTAAGATGCGTATTTCTGTGATCGCACCGGACGGGAAAGAACTCTGTTCTTCAAGGGAAACGGCAGTGCTCTTGCAACAAAAAATCAAGGCAACCCAGACCGATGAATTCGAATCCTTTCGTCTAAAATGGGAAAAAAGCGGCATCACCCGCTGGGACTTCGGTGATCTGCCCGAGTTTATCAGCAGCCCAGAAACGGTTAAGAATAAATGGGTCGCTTATCCGGCTCTGGTAGCGGCTGACGATCGCATAAAATCGGTGAGTTTGAAATTATTCCGTCATCCGGACAAGGCGCTTGCCGTGCATCAGCAGGGTGTTGCCGGCCTTTATAAAATTCATTTCGCAAAAGATCTGAAAATTTTAAGAAAAGGATTGAAATTGCCCAAAGCGCTGAGGGCCGCAGCGGATTTTTTTAAGGGCCCGGCATACATGGAGCAGCAGCTGTTGGACCGGATCATATCCGATCTGTTTTGTAAGAATATCCGGTCTGCGGATTCGTTTTACAGCCACGCCGAAGACGTATCTCCGATCCTTATTTCTCGTGGCCAGGATCTTTTAGATCGCTGCCTGCCTGTTTTAAAAGCCTATCACAAGGCTCGCAAAGAATTCGATACGCTTAAACGGGCAAACCTGAATAATCATGCCGTGCAAAATTTTTGCCAAGATTTAATCGCAGATCTGGTGCGCCTGGTTCCGGAATCGTTCGTCAATCTTTACGAAATGGACCGGCTGATCCACCTGATTCGCTATATCAATTGTATGGAAATCCGGGCCCAGCGAGCCCTGGTGGATTTTGAAAAAGATCAGGCCAAGGCCAGGGATATTAAAACCTTTAGCGATCGACTGGATAAAATGATAAAGACACTTTCGCCCAATGCCTCCAATGACAAGCGAGCGGCGCTTGAGGAATATTTCTGGATGATCGAGGAATATAAAGTTTCCATTTTTGCCCAGGAGCTTAAAACCGCATTTCCGGTCTCCGAAAAGCGGCTGGAGAAGAAGTTGGCTCAAATTAAGCGGATGATCTAAAATTGCTTATGGCCACTGGTCACTGGCAGCTGGTTTCAGTGTTCAGGTGTCAGGTGTCAGGAATTTTTTAGCTCGCTTCAGACTCCGAGCGTTTTGAATTTCCAAAAGAAATTCTCGATCTTTCCTGACACCCGAAACCTGACACCTGAAACCTATTTGAAGATAGAAGTTATTTAAATTACACGATTTTGTTTAAAGATGGCACAGCGCTTAAATAAACCACTTGTGACCGTGATTATCCCGACCTACAATCGGGGCTGGGTCGTTCAGGAAGCCATTGATTCGGTTTTGGATCAGGACTTCAGGGATTATGAACTGATTGTGGTTGATGACGGATCGAACGATAACACCCGGGAAATTCTGGGAGCATACGGAAACGCGATTACGGTTTTACAACAGTCCAACAGGGGCGTCAGTGCTGCAAGAAACAGGGGCATTGCTGAGGCGGCGGGACGATTGATTGCGTTTCTGGACTCAGATGATTTATGGCTGCCGCGCAAGCTTACAACCCAGGTGAAATTTTTTGAGGAAAATGCCGATGCGGTGATCAACCAGACCCAGGAAATCTGGATTCGAAACGGCGCACGGGTAAACCCTAAAAAGAGACACCATAAATTTTCCGGGATGATTTTTGAACGGTCCCTTGCGCTTTGCCTGGTGAGCCCCTCGGCTGTCATGATCAGAAAAAGCCTTTTTGACGCCGTGGGCGTCTTTGATGAACATTTGCCGGCTTGCGAAGATTACGATTTGTGGCTACGGATCAGTTGCCGGTATCCGGTCCATCTTATTGATATTCCATTGATTATCAAACGTGGCGGCCATGATGACCAGCTTTCAAAAGCTGCCGGACTGGACAAATATCGAATTGAGTCTCTGATGAAAATAATCGATAGTGATCTACTGACACCGCAGCAATATAAGGCGGCGGTCATTACTTTAAAGGAAAAAAGTGAGGTTTATGCCGGCGGCTGCCGCAAGCGGGGTCGGAAAGCAGAAGCCGAGTACTTTTCTGCGGTGGCTGCAAAATACCGACTCTAGAAAACAGTGGACCGTAAACAGAAATCAGATGACAGAGATCAGATGGCAGAGAACAGAAGAGCAAGGACAAAGAACACAGCGTAGGAGGCAGTTATTATTTCTCATGTAGGTATTTATAATTATTCGACATCCTGGATTGCTTCCGCGGTCGCCAAAACCCAGTACCCAATCCCTAAATTTCTACATTAAATACTCTCCATCTCTGATTGAATATTAAACGGTTACAAAATTCTTGCATTCGTAATATTGATTTGATAGGTCTTTGATACTTAACCTCTTATTGATCGACTGATAATGCCCCCTTATAATAGGGGACGGCAAAATCGAAAGAGGGAAAAGAAAAACCGTCGGGAAAGTGCACAAGCGTAATCATAAACAGGTTAACCAATAAGGAGGTTCAGATGAAAAAAGTATTTATCATAAGTTTAGCTGTGATCTTTGGTTTTGCCCTTGTTATGGGTTGTGCGCCCGAAGAAAAGGCCAAAACTGAGGAAAAGGCCGCCGCCGAAGCGCCGGCGAAGACAACCTTTGTTACCATCGGCACTGGCGGAATTACCGGTGTTTATTATCCGACCGGTGGCGCCATCGCCAGGATTATGAATCGGAAGAAAGACGAATACGGCATCCGCGCGACGGTTGAATCTACCGGTGGTTCGGTGTTTAACGTCAATGCTGTTATGGCCGGTGACCTGGAGTTTGGCGTCGTTCAATCCGACCGGCAGTATCAGGCCATTAACGGACTGGCCGAGTGGAAAGACAAAGGCAAGCAGGAAGATCTGCGCGCCGTTTTCACGATCCATCCCGAATCCATTACCCTGGTCGCCACGGTAGACTCCGGCATTGAAAAAATTGAAGATCTAAAGGGTAAACGGGTGAACATCGGCAACCCCGGCTCGGGTCAGCGCCAGAATTCGATTGATGCTCTGGAGGCCGTGGGCATCGATTATAAATCGGATCTGACGGCTGAAAGCGTCAAG
>JBFFCW010000315.1:0-5113 GCA_041559695.1 Desulfobacterales bacterium | reverse complement strand
GATCCGCAAATTATGGCAATCACGAAACACACCCCTAAAATAACCACCTTCTGCATAACCAACTCCCTTTCAAGATAAAATAAATTTATTTTCACGTGTTATGGGTGGAGCAATATATATTACCAGAAAAATACATTTTTGCGGTTTAAAATTAAAAAGGAATTAATGCGCTATAAATAAAAAAATTTCAACCCTAAATTTAACTTTTACAAAAAGAGTGAAAAATTTGACAATTTAGAGATAAATAGGTTATAAAATAGTTAGAATTATTAGCAATTCTCACCGGAAGCGGCCTCAAAAATGTCAGGTCTCCTTATAAAAAACTATTATTAACATTTTTTTCTATTATTCATCAAGGAGGTTTCATGGGAAAACCAGCCCGTGATGAATTGGTAAAACGCATCAAAACACTCGAAAAGCATATTACCGCCGCATCTGCCGGTGCGCCCTCCAAAAAGCCGGAGTATGGTTTTAAGACCTTTACCGAGCAATCCCCCAACATGATATTTATTAACAAAGGGGGCCGCGTCGTTTATGCCAATAAAAGATGTATCGAGGTGATGGGCTACAAGCGGGAGGAATTTTACGCGCCGGATTTTGATTTTATGGCCCTGATCGCGCCGGAATCAGTCGCTTTAATCCGGTCCAACTTAAAACGACACATGGCCGGCGAAGATGTCGCGCCCTACGAATACTCTTTATTAGACAAAAAAGGAAACAAAATTGAGGCCATAATTACAACCAAGCTGATCGACTATGTGGATGGAAAGGCGATTCTGGGCATTATCACCGATATTACCGAGCGCAAACAGGTAGAAGAAGAGCTGCAGTATCGTTTGAAATTCCAGCATCTCATTACCACGGTTTCCAGCCAGTTTATCAATCTGCATCCGGCTCAAATCGATGACGAAATTGATCACACCCTTAAGCAGATCGGCGAATTTGCCGATGCGGATCGCAGTTATGTTTTCCAATTCTCCAACGACCAGAAATCCGTATCCTGCACCCATGAATGGTGCGCTGAGGGAATCGAGCCGACCATTGAGCGTATTCAAAATGCTCCGATGGAAACTTTCCCGTGGACCATTAAAAAATTCCTGAAAGGAGATATGGTTTTAGTTCCCCGCCTTTCCGACTTGCCGCCCGAGGCCATCGAAGAAAAGCAGGAATTTGAACAACAAGGGATTCAATTGATATACGCGGTGCCCATGGTCATTAGCGCCAAAGTCATGGGGTTTATCGGACTGGATTCGGTCAGGGAAGAAAAAATGTGGGCGGAGGACACCAGCTCTCTTCTGAAAATCGTGGGCCAGGTATTTGCCAATGCATTGGAAAATAAAAAAAACCGGCAGGCCCTGCAGGAAAGCGAGGAACGCCTGCGGACGGTTTATGAAACGTTTCCGGATTCCGTCGCCATTGTCGCGATGGAAGACAGGCGCTTTGTTGATATCAACAGCGCCTTCACAAGGTTAACCGGCTGGAGAGCCGAGGATGTCATTGGCAAAACCGTAACGGATCTTGATGTATGGCACGACCCGAATGAGCGCGAAAAACTGATGGCGGGTATTGCCAAAAAAGGTAAGATCGAAAATTTTGAAACCAAATTTCGGCTCAAAGACGGAAGCATAATAACGGCCTTACTGTCGGCCGTTCTGATAAGGCTCAAAGACAAACCACACATCCTTGCCATCACCCGGGATGTCAGCGACCTGATAGCCGCGCAGAAGGAACGGGAACAGTTAAAAACGCAGCTGACACAGGCCCAGAAAATGGAGGCTATTGGAACTTTGGCCGGTGGCATTGCCCATGATTTCAACAACATTCTGGGTGCGATTATCGGCTACGCTGAGATGGCCTTATACGATACGAAAAAAGATACAATGGAGCATTACAACATCGACCAGGTGCTAAGGGCGGGTCATCGGGCCAAGGATCTGGTAAAACAGATACTGGCCTTCAGCCGCAAAAGCGAACAGGATAAAAACATCATTTCATTAGCAACCATTGTCGCAGAAGCATTAAAATTGCTGCGCGCTTCATTGCCGACCACCATCGAAATCAGACAAAATATTGAGCCCAACCTGGATGCTATTTTTGCGGATCCCACCCAAATGCATCAGGTCATGATGAATCTCTGCACCAATTCGGCCCATGCCATGGGGGATACGAGCGGTATTTTGAATGTCGAATTGAGCAATGAAGACCTGAACCTCAAAAAGGCCGCTCAATATCCCGAACTCACCCCCGGCCCTTATGTAAAGCTGAGCATCAGCGATACGGGCCATGGTATGGATTCCGCTACCCTGGATCGCATATTTGATCCCTATTTCACTACCAAAGAGCAGGACAAAGGCACCGGCATGGGACTGGCGGTTGTCCATGGCATCATAAAGGGGCACGGCGGCTTCATCCGGGTTCAAAGTAAACCGGGCAAAGGAACCCGTTTTGATATTCTTTTCCCGGTTATGGGGAGACAAATGGAATCTGAAACCGAAGAGTTAAAGGCACTTCCTACCGGCAATGAGCACATTTTGTTCGTCGATGACGAAGAAACCCTCATAGACCTGGGTAAAAGCATGTTGAAAAAACTCGGTTATCGGGTGGAAACGCGAATCCGCCCGGATGAAGCCCTCGAGGCCTTTGGGGCAGCGCCGCATAAATTTGACCTGGTAATTTCCGATATGACGATGCCCGGCATGACCGGCGACAGCCTGGCAGCGGAATTGATGAAAATCCGCTCGGATATCCCGGTCGTTATCTGCACCGGCTACAGCGAAAAAATAGATGAACAGCGGGCCAGGGATTTGGGGATTAAAGGGCTGATGATGAAACCATTTACCATTCGAAGCCTTTCTCGAACCGTCAGAGATGCCCTGGATGGAAAAGGTTGATTTGAAATCAACCTTTTGGTTACGGGTTATTCGTTATTCGTTAATAGATTCGCGCATAAATCCCCGGCGATATCAAATAACATACAACTAATAACAAATAACGATTTCCCGGCATTGCCATCTGGGCTATTATTTCATCCACATCGTTTGAAATAACAAGCCGGCAGATCAAACTTCGGAAGGCAGGGAAATTGTTATGGTGCAGCCACCTGCCGGATTATTCTCCGCCGTGACATCCCCTCCGATTAACTTGATAAATTTTTTAACCAGCGCCAGACCGATGCCGGTCCCCCGGGTTTTTCGGGCCAGGGCGTTGTCTACCCGGTAAAAATCATCAAAAACCTTTTTGAGCGCATGCCGCGGAATCCCGGGACCGTGATCGGAAACTGCAATCTTCAAGCGTTTTGGTTCCTGATAGATTCTAATCGTGATCTCTTTTTTTGGCGCTGACCGGCAAAATTTGATGCTGTTTTCAATCAGGTTGATCAACACCTGAATCATGGCCTCACGGTCATATTTAAACGGGGAGATGTCCTCCTGAACAATTTTCAAGGTGAAGCCCTCCTGCCGCAGCTTGGCCTGCATGACAGTTTGAACTTCTGCGGCCACCTCTTCAAATGTTCCCCGGGTCAGATTAAGAGATCGCTGTTTTTTCTCCAGTTTGGCCAGATCCAGTACATTGTTAATCAGGCGGGACAAACGCGAACCCTCTGAATTGATGATTTGAAAATATTCCTGTTCCCGTTCGGTATCTTTTGCAATTCCCTGCTCGAGCATTTCAATATACATCCGCATATTGGTTAGCGGCGTCTTTAATTCATGCGTCACCGATGAGACAAATTGCGAACGGCGCTCGGAAAGATCCACGATGGCCTGCGTGCTTTTATAGATTGCAAACAATCCGATTAAAAAAATGGCCGCCAGCACCACCATCATGATCATCAGGGTGTTGCGGCCGGTGGAGCGCGGAATCTCATCAAAGCTCAATGTGGCATTTAAAAATGCAAAGGGCGACGGGAATGACCGGTTCAGGATAAATTTAGGGTTCTGCGTCGATATACCGTCTTGCACCAGGACAATTCCCCGGCCCTGATCCTTAACCTGCAGGCGCAGGTTGGCATAGTCGGCCATGGGCTGGACAATGAAGTAATTTTGCGCCAGATGTTTTAAAAACGCGCGTATCTTTAAAATGAAGCCTTGCCGGTAGATTTTCTGGTTGATCATGATCCGGCGAAAGATAAACATTTGATCAGCGCCGATAAGAACCGATTGCAACGGGGCAACTTCCACCTGAAAATTATCTTCATCCCGGGTTTCAGCCGCAGCTTCGCGTGGCGCATCGGCTTCGGGTTCAGTCGGGTAGGGCTTACTGCGCCTGTATTTTTTGGCAGCACGGTCCTTGCCGCTATCCACCAGCGAATCTTCTGCAGCCGGACTTCGAGCCGGACCGCTTTTGGATAATGCCGCAGCCGACGGCGCAGGGCTCTTGCCGGCTTCGCCAACTTCCTGGCGGGCCACATTTTCCGCCTGGGCCACGGTAACTTTTTCAAAGCGCTTTTCTTTTTGCCCGAGGCGGGCTTTGGGTTTCTGTGAGCGGGTTAAATCCAGATACTTTTCAGCAAATCTAGTTTGTTGCTGCTGTTCGGCTTCAGCCACCTTGCGGGCCGGCGGGATGGTTATCTTATCTGTGGCGGCGGTGCGTTTACGGTTAAAGATGCGATTGGCGCTCTCCAACTGGGCCACGGCATCTTCGCGGTCCACGGCAACGGATTTCCCGGTCTGAACCAGGGGCGTTTGAAACGATCCGTCGGGATTATTCTGAAAATAACCCAGGATATAACTCTGCGCCGGCAGGTGTGAAAGGGGTGAACGGTTTTCTTGGAGACGTCCTCCGGGAGGGCTCATGTAGAAATTGTATTCATCAATGGCGCGAGCCTCCTCCATCTGAACGATTGCCTCAAGGGCCCGTTCCATTTCGTCAAACAGGGTATTGGCAAAAAAACTCAGGGTGGCGGTTTCTTCCTGTTCCAGGCCGCGATAGGTTCGCAATACAAAATACCCGAGCGGAACCGACAGGGTCACACAAAATATGAGAATTAAAATTTGTAAGCGTTTCATTTTTCAGGTTCCAGCCGGTAGCCTTCCCCTCTGATGGTGGTTATAAGCGGCGTATCGCCGATTAAAAGAGCAATTTTTTTGCGCAGTTTTAACATATGAATGTC
>JBFFCW010000314.1:0-5122 GCA_041559695.1 Desulfobacterales bacterium | reverse complement strand
GCATAAACTGGGACGTTCCATCAGGGGTAGTGTGCCCCCGCCGGTTTTGGAAGATCGCTCCAGGAGTCGGATATGCATGCGGGGGTCACCGATTTTTGTTAATCCATCCACCAGGCGCCGGGCCCGGTTTTGAACCTCTTCCAGGGGCAGCATGATCATGCGCAGGGTGGGGATGATACGGGATGCTTTTTCTTCATCGCGGTATAATCGCAGGGTGCTTTCCAAAGCGGCCAATGTCAGTTTATCTATCCGCAGTGCCCGGGTGATCGGGTTTTTCTTAATCGGGTCGATGACCGCTTTTTTGCCAACGATAATCCCGGCCTGCGGGCCGCCCAACAGTTTGTCGCCGCTGAAGGTAATCACATCGGTTCCGGCGGCCACGGATTCCTGAACGGTAGGTTCTTTTAACAAGCCGTATTTTGAAAAATCGATAAACGTTCCGCTACCCAAATCCTCCATCACCGGAAGCTGGTGTGCGGCGCCCAGATCCACGAGATCACGCAAGGCAACTTCTGCAGTAAAACCGACCACACTGTAGTTGCTGGTATGGACCTTTAGAAGTAACCCGGTATTTGGGTTGATGGCATTTTCATAGTCTCTCAAATGGGTGCGGTTGGTCGTCCCGATTTCCTTCAAAATGCCGCCGCTTTTGGCCATTACATCCGGGACCCGAAAGGATCCGCCGATTTCGACCAGTTCGCCACGTGAGACAATAACCTCTTTGCCCCTTGCAATGGTTTCCAGGCACAAAAAGACGGCTCCGGCATTATTGTTGACAGCCAATGCCGCCTCGGCGCCGCTGATTTCGCAAATCAGATCTTCTACGCTGCTGTAACGAGAGCCTCTTTTTCCGATAGACAGATCATATTCTAGATTTGAATATCGGCCGCCAATCGTTACCAGATTTTCTATGACCTCAGGCGCCAGCAGTGAGCGGCCCAGGTTCGTATGCACCACGACTCCGGTTGCATTAATGGTGCGTCTCAGGTTCGGCGTCATGGCTCTGTTGACCGCCTGTTTTACCGCATCAATCATCCGGTCGTCCGACAGGTTGGATTTATCAATGGCGGGGTCATCGCTGAGAATCGCCTGGCGTTTGGCATTAATGACGCTTCGGATTGAACCGTCCACCACCGTTTGCGGAATGCTTTCAAAAGAAGCTTCTTTTTTGGCAAGCTCCATAAGATAATCCACCCCCGGGAGCTGGCGTAAAAGCGCCTGCTGATCCGGGCTGATTTCTGCCGACTTTTTTTTCTGTGATTTTGTTTTTGCCATGATTTTAATCAAATTAGGGTCGTTCATAAAAATAAAACTTTGCGTACTCTGCGACTCTGCGGTGAGCGCATTTTCAGCCCCTCAGGGCAAACTCCGGTGAAGACTCCAGCACGTTTAACGGAATATGATCGACAAGCGCCGGAAACTCGGCGATCGAAAGCCCGATGTTTTCCAGCCTGGTTGCCAGGGTATCGGTGTTGAGGCGTTCCAGCTCCAGTCCGGAATGAAATCTGCTCATCAGGAGATCTGCCAGATAAACGATATGAACCAGTTCGTCATGCTGCTGGGCGTCTTCGGGGTTATGGTGATGTCTGATGGTTTCAACCAGCGACTCCGGAAAAGACCAGTTGAGGGCCAGGCTTGCGCCCACTTCGGTATGATCGGTTCCGAGCACCTGTTTTTCAACTTCTGAAAAATTTTTTCCTTCCTCATTTAATTGACGATAAAATAGCGGAAACCCTGAGATGATGTATTGATCCAGTACGACTTTGCCGATATCATGCAGCAGGCCGGCCGTGTAAGCCAATGAGGGTTCTACTTTTCGCGTTAAGACAGCTAATTTTTCGGCAATCACGGCAGTTCCGACGGCGTGATGGTATATTCCGCCTTTACAAAGCGAGTATCCCATCCCGCTCTGGTTAAAGAAGTTATTAAAAGAGGCGGAGATGACAAATTTCAGCAAGAGACTTTGACCGAGCATGACCAGTGCGTGATCCAAAGATTCGATTTTTTTGCGGCTGGCAAACATCACCGAATTGCAAAGCTGCAAAGTTCTGGCGCTGATGACCTGATCTTTTCGGATTTCTTCAGTTAAATTCTGGATTTCATAAAGTTCCTCGTTAATCATACGCAATACTTTTAACGCAATTTGCGGTATGGGCTGTAAGTCCTTAGCAGACTGGCTGATTTCATCCGGTTCCGGTATTTTAATATCGGCACTGGCAGATAGCCTGTCAAACCCGGCCGGCTCAATGCGGCATTCCCACGTGCGCAAGTCCAGGGTCAGGCTGCAGGTGAAAAAACCACCGGTTTCCAATTTATCAACCCGAATGCCTTCGGCGGCAATGATCTGCATGACCCGTTCGGCAGTCCGGCCGCCGATATCCAATTCGAGGTCGGAATCCTCCAGCGGGCCCACCAGTGCGCCGCCGGCGATGCAGGCTTTCATGTTTTCGACCGCTGCCCCTGCACCAGCCAAAGCCTGCAGAAAAAGCGGAAAACCGGTGGAGGCGTATTTTTCCGGTTGAAAGGTTCGATCGATGCTCATGGGTTCCGGGAGCAGGAGATGAATGAGACCGCCAACTGCGGCCACCGGATCATAAATGGCAACCCCTAGGCAGGTTCCCAGATATGCCTCTAGAATCATTGGTTTTTGAGTATCAATATAATAGCTTCCGGCAGCTACATGGTGTCGATTGTCGTCCAGCATCGGGAGGTCTCAATGTTTAGTATTTATCTGTAAATATTAAAAATTTATCACATATCATTATAAAGTCAATTCTTTCAATAGATTTCTTAAAGCCCCTAAACCGTTGAAGTAAATTTACTTTATAACGCAATTAATATAAGATATGAGGTTACAGTGAACGAAAGTTGCGAGTGACAAAAGTGAGCGAACGTCTGGAATTCTGTCTTTTTATTATAAAATAATCAACATCTTTAATTTTAGGCACTTGCAACGTAGGAGGCTGAATGAAAAACATCCTGGTCACCGGCGGTTGCGGTTTTATCGGAACCAATTTCGTTTATTATATGCTGTCCAATCCTGATTTTGACGGGCGAATTATCAATATCGACAAGCTGACGTATGCCGGCAATCCGGAAAATTTGGCTCGTGCGGGGGAAAAATTCCCGGAACGCTACATTTTCGTAAAAGCCGATATCTGTGATGCGCGCGCATTGGAGGATATTTTTGACAACTACCAGGTGGATACGGTCTGTAATTTTGCCGCCGAATCGCATGTCGACCGCTCAATCGTAAGCCCGGGCGCATTCATAAAAACCAATATTGAGGGTACCTTTTGCCTGCTTGAAATTTTCCGCAAGCAGCAAAATCGCATGGCGCTGTTTCACCAAGTGAGCACTGATGAAGTATATGGTTCATTGGGTATGAATGGTCGGTTCACCGAAAAGACACCCTACCGGCCCAACAGCCCGTATTCTGCTTCGAAAGCCTCTTCGGATCATCTGGTGCGGGCCTACCACAAAACCTATGGTATGCCGGTGACCATTTCCAACTGCTCAAATAATTACGGTCCCTATCAGTTTCCGGAAAAAATGATCGCGCTGATGGTTTTAAACGCATTGGAGGGCAAGCCACTGCCGGTTTACGGTCAGGGCCGCAACGTGCGGGACTGGTTATATGTTACCGATCATTGCAAGGCGGTCTGGAAGATTATGAAAGAAGGAACGCGTGGCGAAACCTACAACATCGGTGGTCAATGTGAAATGACCAACATCGATCTGGTCAACCGGATCTGCGACACGATTGATGAGATGGCGGGGCAGCCCGATCTGCCGCCGCGCCGAGAGTTAATTGCGTTTGTTAAAGATCGGCCCGGTCATGACCTCCGGTATGCGATCGACTTCAGCAAACTGACCGAAGAATTGGGCTGGCTGCCGGATGAGTCTTTTGAATCCGGAATCAGGAAGACCATTCAATGGTATCTGGACAATCAAGCCTGGGTGGATCAGGTCAAAAGCGGTAAATATTACCAGGCCTGGATGAAGCAGCATTACGGCAGGCTTTAATTATGAAACCGGGAAAAGACCGCATAATCTTTCCGTTAGACGTCGCTACGGTTGAGGCGGCTAAAAAATATATCGGCTGGTTGGCCGAAAGGGTGGGCCTGTTTAAGGTGGGACTGGAGTTGTTTATCCGCGGTGGCCCCGAGATTATTGATATTATCCATGCTCAAACTACGTCGCGCGTGTTTCTGGATTTAAAACTTCATGACATACCGGCAACCGTGGGTCGGGCCATGTCGCGCATTGCCGATCTCGGCGTCGCTTTTGCCACCGTTCATGTGGGTGAGAACCGGCGGATGCTGGAAGCGGCCGTCGAGGGCGGCGGCGGAAAAGTGGGCATTCTGGGGGTGACGGTTTTAACCAGTGTTTCCGCAAAGGATCTGGAATCAGCCGGTTATCGCCCTGTTTTTTATGATGACGTGCAGCAGCTGGTTTTGCAAAGAGCGCAACAGGCGCGTGAAGCCGGTTGCGCCGGGGTGATTTGCTCGGGCCATGAAGCCGGACAGATTAAGCAAAGATTCGGCAAAGATTTCCTTGCGGTTACCCCGGGGATTCGCCCGGTCTGGGCGGTCAACGCCAAAGAGGATCAGCGGCGGATTACAACACCCGCGCAGGCCATAAGCGCCGGTGCGGACTATCTGGTGATTGGCAGACCCATCCGGGATGCGGAGGACCCCCGCCAGGCGGCAGTCCGAATTGCCGAAGAGATTGAAGATGCATTTTGATCAGAACATAAAAAAATAACGGAAAATCATAATCCCGAGTATGACCACACCCACCAGCAGAGCAAAAATCATCTGGTCTCTGCTAAATTTTTTCATTAGGATACTTTATCGAGTTCAAAAGCAGAATGCAGTACCCGTACTGCCAACTCGGTGTATTTTTCCTCGATGATACAAGAAATTCGAATTTCAGAAGTACTGATCATGATGATGTTGATGTTTTCTTTGGCCAGCGCGTTAAACATTTTGGATGCCACCCCCGAGTGATCTTTCATGCCAACGCCGATAACGGAAACCTTGGCAATTTTCTCGTCACCAAATACATCCTCTGCGCCGATATCTGCGGCGATCTTTTTTTGCATTTCCAGCGCCTGATT
>JBFFCW010000313.1:0-5123 GCA_041559695.1 Desulfobacterales bacterium | reverse complement strand
TTGTTGACTGCATATTCCAGCAGATCGACCACATTGCCGTAAAAGGCGATCGCAGCACTTTTTTTTTGCTGCTGATATTGCACAGCGACCTTGAATGCTTCGGCTGGATCATCAATTGCCTGTCCGATCCACCCCTGTTCCAGGCGAGTCTGAATCCGGGAATAGTCGACCTCTGCGATAATGCCGACCCCGTTGGCAATTTCGATGGCCTTGCCCTGGGCGCCGCTCATGCCCCCGAGGCCGGAAGTGACGAATAAGCGCCCTGTCAAATCCTGATCGGCCGGGATGCCGAGTTTGTCCCGGCCGGCATTCAAGATGGTGCTGTAAGTTCCGTGCACGATCCCCTGAGGTCCGATGTACATCCAACCCCCGGCCGTCATCTGGCCATAGTTGGAAACTCCCACGGCCGCAGCCCGGTTCCAGTTTCGCGGATCGTCAAAACAGCCGACCATCAGGCCGTTGGTGACGATCGCCCGGGGTGCCCGCGGCGATGACTTGAACAGTCCCAGAGGGTGGCCGGACGCCATAACCAGGGTTTGCTCGCGGCTGAGCGTTTCCAGATATTTTCTGATCAGGCGGTATTGCATCCAGTTTTGACAGACCTGGCCGGTTTCGCCGTAAGTAACCAGTTCGTATGGATACAGCGCGACATCAAAGTCCAGGTTGTTGTCGATCATGACCTGAAACGCCTGGCCTTCAATACAACGACCAGGGTATTCATCGATCGGGCGGCCTTTGATATGTCCCTCGGGCCGGAAGCGGTAACCGTATATCCGCCCGCGGGTAAGCAGTTCTTCCAGAAATTCGGGCGCCAGCTGCTGATGCCAGCGTTCAGGAACATAGCGCAGGGCGTTTTTCAGGGCAAGTTGGGTATCTTTTAAGTTCAGCGTAAAGTGCCGGTTGGGCGCCCGGCGGATGCCGGCTGCAAATTGCGGCATCGGCGGCAGGTCCTCAAAAATATCTTCCAGTTTGATGGTCATGGCATTTGAAATGTGTTGATTGTCTATCATGGCAAGTATTCCTCTAAAATGATCGTTTCAAATTAGATTATAGATATCTCAAATTGCCGGGATGAAAAAAAAGGAAGCAAGCCGCGATCAATGACCGGCAGGATAACTTGTATTGATAATCGTTTCAAGGTAATATTTGACAACGCTCTGTTCAACCGTCTATTCTAATCTCGAACGAATGCAATTAGTTGAATGTTCATCGTTTGAGGCCGCATTTGGCGAATTGCGCTAGTTAAAAAAGTAGTGCTATTCAATTCCGGAGTTGGGGAGTTTCGGCCTTCCAAGTTTGTCATTCCCGCGAAGGCGGGAATCCAGAAATCCTTTGCGGAAAAACTGGATGCCCGCCTACGCGGGCATGACGGGAAAACAGTGCGATCCCTCAATAAGTTATTTCGATAATATCTACAAAAGCGAGGCCAATACCATGAAGACCATTTCTCTGGGTGTGGAAGGGATGACGCTGGAAAACCTGATTGCCATTGCGCGCAGTGGCGCAAAGGTTCAATTGACCGCCGATGCTGAAAAGCAGATTCAAAAAAGCCGGCATCTTATCGAACGCTGGGTGCAGGATGAGAAAAGAATCTATGGGATCACCACCGGGTTTGGCGCCCTCAGCGATGTCGCCATTTCGAAAGCAGACACCCGGGTGCTTCAAAAAAACATTCTGATGAGCCATGCCGCCGGTGTCGGCAGCCCTTTTGACGAGGAAACCGTCAGGGCCATACTGGCATTGCGGATAAAGGACCTGGCCAGGGGGCATTCCGGTATTCGCCTATCAACCGTACAACAGCTGGTCGCGCTTTTGAACTGGGGGGTGTGTCCGCTTGTTCCTGAAAAAGGCTCGGTGGGTGCCAGCGGCGATCTGGCGCCGCTGGCGCACCTCAGCCTGGTTCTTCTTGGCCTGGGGGAGGCCGTTTTCAAAGGCCAGCGGCTATCCGGGCGGCAGGCACTCAGCAAGTGCGGTATGAAGCCGCTGCAGCTCGAAGCCGGTGAAGGCCTGGCGCTGGTCAACGGCACCCAGGTCATGACCGCCATAGGCGGCCTGGCGGTCTATGATGCCGGTCTGCTGGCCAAATTAACCGACATCGCCGCGGCCATGAGTCTGGAGGTGCTGATGGGCAGCCGCACCGAATTCGACCCCAAGATCCACCAGGCGCGGCCCCATCCCGGCCAGGCGGCGGCGGCCGACAATATGGCCCGAATCACACAGAACAGTGAGATCATCACCTCCCATGAAGATTGCGCCCGCGTCCAGGATGCTTACACCTTGAGATGCTCGCCCCAGGTTCACGGTGCCACCCGGGATGCCATCCGGTATTGCCACCGCGTTATTGAAACCGAGATGAATTCAGCGACCAACAACCCGCTGGTTTTCGCAGAAACGGAAGAGTTTTTACTGGGCGGCAACTTTCACGGCCAGCCGGTGGCGATGGCGATGGATTTTCTCGGTATTGCTGTTGCCGAGCTGGCCGATATTTCCGAGCGGCGAATCGAACGCCTGGTCAATCCCAAGCTCAGTGGTCTGCCGGCCTTTCTGGTGGATGATGGTGGGCTGAATTCGGGACTCATGCTGGCGCAATACACTGCCGCAGCGCTGGTTTCGGAAAATAAAGTGCTCTGTCATCCGGCCAGTATCGATTCGATCCCAACCTCTGCCAATAAGGAAGACCATGTGTCCATGGGAACCATTTCCGCCCGCAAATGCCGGGAGATCACCAGCAATGCCGAAGATGTCATTGCCATTGAATTGCTGAGCGCCGCCCAGGCGCTGGATTTGTTTACCAATATGAAACCCGGTGAAGGCACGCTGGCCGCTTACCAGTCTATCCGAAAGACAGTTTCCCATTTGGATAAAGACCGAATTATTTCAACCGACATTGCCGCCGTCAAACAACTGATGCGCAGTGGTAAAATTCTAAGGGCAGTTGAAAAAAAGGTTGGTGCGCTTCAATAAGCCATACCCTTCCGGATTGAGCAGATCCCTTAGCACAAAGGAGAGGCTAGTGTTGTGTCCAGCAAGTAATTTATAAAACGCGATGTTATTTTAGGTTTCAGGTGTCGGGTGTCAGGTGTCAGCTTTTTGAGGACAGAGGTCAGAAGACAGCTTGCAAAAAACTAGAAAAAAAAGCACTCAATCTGAACTCTGTTCTTTGCCATCTGTTTACTGACACCTGACACCTGAAACCACAGGCACTGTGTTGTTTAAAGAACTCAACGGCACTTAAATTTACCACACGACTTTGTAACATTTTTATGGGACACAACAACAGGTGAAGCAGAAAAAAGATTTGCATATCATGAAGCAACATCGTTTTTTACACGAAGCCCGGAACCTCCTGAGCCAGATGCGTGAAATTCGCAGAGACTTGCACAAGCACCCCGAACTTGGAACGCAAGAAGCTCGAACATCCCGCATCGTTGCCGACTATTTAAAGCAACTCGGGCTCGATGTGCACACCGGTATCGGCGGTCACGGCGTTGCCGCCACGCTTTCAGCCAAGGAAGCGGGAAAATGTGTTGCCTTGCGTGCCGACATGGATGCGCTTCCGGTTGAAGAAAAAAATAACGTTCCCTATGCTTCGACCACGCCCGGTGTTGCGCATTGCTGCGGCCACGATGGGCACACGGCCATCCTGCTGGGAGCCGCCAGTTTGCTCTGCAAGTTTTCGGATCGACTCCAGGGCAGCGTCAAGTTCGTCTTTCAGCCCAGCGAAGATCAGGCGCCCGGCGGTGCCATACCCATGATAGCGCATGGCGCCCTCAGAAATCCAGATGTCCATGGGATCTTTTCGCTGCACCTGAACCCCGATTTGCCGGAAGGCACCGTCGGTATAAAATCCGGTTACTGCACGATCTCTTCGGCGGAATTTGTTCTCAGAATGATCGGCAAAGGCTGCCACGTCGCCAGCCCCCATGAAGGCGTGGACCCGGTCATCATGGCCGCTATGGTGATTATGGCCGGCCAAACTATTGTTACCCGAAAAATAAACCCCCTGGATCCCGCGATCCTTTCATTTAGCACGGTTCACGGGGGAACGGCCAGTAACATTATCCCTGAAGCGGTCACGCTGACAGGCTCCATCCGGGCCCTCGGTCCAGAGAAGCACGAAGCACTGGCCAAAGAATTAGACCAGGTGGCCCGGGGTGTGGCCCGAAACAGCGGGGGAACCTGCCGTCTTGAAGTTAAGCGGGAATATCCGTCGGTATTTAACCATCCGGAGCTGGCAGGGGAATTCAAGGAGTCGGCAGCCAAAATTGTGCCGGCCGACAACGTCATCGACAGGCAATCCCCCAGCATGACCGGCGAAGACGTCGCCTACTTCCATCAGAAGGTACCCGGTGTTCACTGGCTCCTGGGAACCGCAAATCCCGCCCTGGGTTTCACCCACCCGCTTCACAGCCCGCTTTTTGATTTTAATGAGGAGGTCATGCCACTGGGCGCAGCCATTCAGACCTGCTGCGCGGTTGATTTCCTCAGCAACAGGCAAAAAAAGTCGCTGTCGCGGTTCAAAGGTTCAGAGGTTACATAGCAGGGAGCAGATGTCAGAGGATATGGTTAAATAGTTAATTCGTCAAATGGTCTAAATTGCAATGACCAAGATTTAATTTTTCAATTTAAAATTAAGATACAACTAAATCTTACAACAAGCGGGATTTCAATTCGTTTACAGTAACTGAAAAAATAAGGACGCAAGATACTTGGTTTCTATTGTTGATATCTGTAATTAAGGCTCAGTTGCGATTAGTTGGAGATATATGCATCTGGGGATATGGAATAAAAACGGCAGAGCCGTGCTCGACTCTGCCGTTGATTTAGTATTCTATATTATTGCTTCGGTATCTCCTGTTCCACTCGTATAGGCATATGTACCTTTCCAATGATCTTTTCCCACCGGTTTGCCCTCATTTAGCAACCGCCTTTCAATCCTTCCCTGAGTGCGCTGGGTTTCAATTCTCTCTCGCTTTGACACTGCATCCGGTCGATGCTATTTTTAAACAATCTTTAATCAACTTATAAGGACTTCAATTATTTAATCCGTTGGTTGCCATTAAAAGGATGGATTACGATGGTGGACAAAAGAGATCTCGTCAATGTTTTTGACTATGAGGCGG
>JBFFCW010000312.1:0-5138 GCA_041559695.1 Desulfobacterales bacterium | reverse complement strand
TGAAGGAAGAAAACCGCTTGCTGCGCGAAACCCTGGGACAACAATTTGACAGCCAAAACATCATCGGTAGAAGCCCCGCCATGTTAAAACTTTTAGAAACGGTGTCCCAGGTGGCACCGTCAGAAGCCACCGTTTTGATTTCGGGTGAATCCGGAACCGGCAAAGAGCTGATCGCCGGCGCCCTTCATTTTAACAGCCTGCGAAAAGGCGGCCCCTTTGTTAAGATCAATTGTGCGGCCATTACCGAAACGCTGCTGGAATCAGAGCTTTTCGGACACGAAAAAGGTGCCTTTACCGGTGCTGACCGCCGCAAAGAGGGACGTTTCAGCCAGGCCCACGGCGGTACGCTGTTGCTCGATGAAGTCAGTGAAATGTCGCTGATGATGCAGGTAAAATTGCTGCGAGCCTTGCAGGAAAGAGAATTTAACCGCGTTGGCGGCGAGGCCACCATTCAGGTTGACGTGCGCGTGATCGCCGCCACCAATAAGGACCTGATGGAACAAATCAATGACGGGGCCTTCCGTGAAGATCTTTACTACCGCTTGAATGTGGTCGAACTCGAAGTTCCGCCATTATCGCACAGAAAGGAAGATATCCCGCTGCTGGCCCAGCATTTTCTTGAAACGTTTGTCGCCAAGAACCGCAAAGAGATCAAAGGATTTACCCCCAAGGCGATGGACAATCTGATCCGTTATGACTGGCCGGGAAATGTCCGGGAATTGATGAACGCGGTTGAACGCGGCGTTGTCCTGGCACGAACGGATTATCTGGACGTCACCGACTTTTCGTTTATGCAAAATTCGATGCTTCAAACGGATCGGGATTCGGCCGATTCAGCGGCGCTTTCCGTAAATGGTGATGTGCCCCTTGAGGAAATCGAAAAGGCCGCCATTTTAAGCACCCTGCAAGCAGCCGGCGGCAATAAAAGTGAAGCGGCACGCCGCCTCGGAATCACACGCAAGACACTACATAAAAAGTTGAAAGCTTACGGGGAGATACCGTAGTCGGGTATTGGGAATTGGGTATTTGGTAATGCTTGCTGAAGAATAGATGCTGCATGATTGTCACTGGCACCTGGTGCCTGGCTACTGGTTTCTGGTCTTTTTTGAGATACCCGCACCCTCGCACGTGCTTGATAGTGGGATTTAGTAAGTAGATTTTTTTTCGCGCAGCGATGACAGCCTGCGTCCGTCTGCGGTTAATAAAAATCCGAAATCTGGGATCATTCTTTACTTAATCGACGGAATCCTTATCATATAGAGAATTTTTAGTGATAAAATTACGGATGGGAGGACTTGATGAGTAGCCATATTGTTCGTTGCCCCAGCTGCGGGGCGAGAAACCGGATACCGGCTGAAAAAATTGGTCTGGCCGGCAAATGCGGCAAATGTCACAGCCTCCTGCCGGCAGAACCGACAGATCAAAAGAAACCTGTCCAGGGCGAAGCCATCAAGATGCGCTGCACGGAATGCGGGACGAAAAATAAAATTCCGGCGGACAAAATTGAAGCCGGCGGTAAATGCGGCAAATGCGGTTCTTTGCTTAAAGCCGGAGAATTGTTCGAACCCCAGCCCATAATGGTGACCGACGGTAATTTTGACCTCAAGGTATTGAAGTCCCCTCTGCCGGTGCTGGTGTTCGCCTGGGCGCCCTGGTGTCCGACCTGCGGGTCAGTAGCGCCCATCATCGATGAATTCGCCGCAGAAGCCAGAGGTAAGGTGCGGGTAGGAAAAATAAACGTTGACGCCAACCCCATGCTGTCAACTAAATTCAACATCTTGAGCGTACCGTTTTTGTTTATTTTTGATAACGGGCAGATGAAAGAAAGTATGCCGGGGGGGCTGCAGAAACATGAGCTAATGATGAAAATGGCAAAATATGTTTAGAAATATTTTCACCGCAGAGACGCAGAGGTCGCAAAGTTTTATTTTACTTTTTTTCTCTGCGCTCTCTGTGCCTCTGCGGTGAGGAATATATCAATATGAGATCAAAAAATAAACAGGTGGCGGAGAAGATTATTGAAATTTTACGGGACGGATTGATGCTGAACGCCGATACGCAGCATTACATTGATTCAACATTTTCCAATCCTTCCATCGGTGAGTTTGAAGCGCTGCTGCAGGATGAATCCAGCTGTGAAACGGATTCGCTGATGGAGTTGCTCTTTTTCCCGGATGAATCCGTGCAGCTGGAATTGGAGGAGATGATTGAAGAAACGCATTTTCAACGCCGGGACGAACAGGAAATTCACAAGCGCGTCTGTTCAACATCCCTTCAAACTCAAATTCGCTTTTCTGACGGTCGGGGTACGTTGGAAAAGAGAGTTGCGCCTTCAAATGCAGCCCAGTTTATTGAACGCCTGAATCTGTCAAGGTGTCTGGATCCGAAACTTAGATCGGCCATTGCCCGGCACGTTCACCAGCGGCTTCAAACCCGATGTAAAGTCAGGCTCCGCAATGCCAGGCCCATCACTTCACCCGATAAAATTTCATTCCTGCAAACGGTTTTTAAAAACCTGCAAATCGATAACGATGATTTTTTTGACCATCTCGATTTTACCGTAAGCTTTCTGGATGAGCTCAACGCTGAGGCGGATATGTTCCAGGCGCTGATGGCCAAAAAGAAACACTATCTCCACAGTTTGCAAAAAGCCAAAAAATTAGATAATCAGTTAACCCGGCACAATGTCGAAACGCTGTTGCTCAGCGGCGAACGCGTATCCTATATTGACAGGGCCGATGCCCGTAAAAAGATTCAAATAATTGATCGCATCAGCCTGGCAGTTTTTGGAAAGACCGAGTTTTTTGATTTGATGCCGGCAACTGAGCAATCCATTACGCTGGAAGGCAAAGACGATATTGACAAACTCTTTAAAGAAATGGGTTAAGGGCTTCGCCCCAATTGAAATTCTGTAATTATGGGTTTGGGTTGGAAGCTTTTAGACATTGAACCAGAGGTGGAATGATGAAATTTACAAGCGGAATTTTTGTTCTGTGTGCATTTTTTCTAATCGGCGTTCTATCACCGTTGGGTTTTGGCGGGCCGCGAAATGTGGAGGCCGCAACTGAGAAGAACCCTCTTACGGTCGACCAGATACTGGAGCACGTCGAAAATAAATACACAAATTCGAAATTTGCCGCAGATTTTATCCAAAAATCCACCATCAAAGCAATGAACATCACGGATATGGCGACCGGCAAGGTTTACATCAAATACCCCGGTATGATGCGCTGGGAATATGAAAAACCGGACCGGCAAATCATCATTACCGATGGGGACAAATTGTGGGTCTACCGACCCGAAGACAACCAGGTGATGACCGGCAAAGCACCCACGTTTTTTAGAGACGGCAAAGGTGCCAGTTTTCTTTCAGACGTCCGTCTGATCCGGCAAAAATTTGATATCTCGCTGGAACCGGGCCAACCGGCGGAAAGCGACCTGTTCCATCACCTAAAATTGATCCCGCGTGAAAAAACCCTGGACATCGCTGAGATCCGCCTGATGGTGTCCAAACAAACTTTTAACGTGCTGCAGGTCATGACCTTAAACTTTTACGGCGATGAAACCCGCATCGATCTGATTAATTTTGCATTCGGCGTGGATATGGACGATTCGCTGTTCAGCTTTACGATTCCGCAAGGGGTGGACGTTCTCCAAATCGATGAGTGAAGTCAGGAAATAGTGAAAAAAGTGATTAAAATGAGAAGTGATCTAAAGTGAATAAAGTTAAGGAATTCTGTCCTTTTTATATTATTGCTCGCGCAAAGCCGCAAAGAATTATAATCTAAACAATAAATCCCTTGGCGCCTTTGCGTCTTTGCGTGAGGCCAAAAGCTGGGGTTCTACAGCGCACTAACGATCTCCTCTGGAATATCCGCATTGGTATAAACTTTCTGGACATCATCGCAGTCTTCCAGGGCCTCCATTAGCTTGATCATCTGCTCGGCCTCTTTGCCCTTCAAAAAGGTAGTTGATTGCGGCAGCATGGTCACTTCCGCCACGATATAGGGAATGGCGGCGGCGTCAATGGCAGCTTTGACACCCTCCAAATCTTCTGGCGCAGTGATGATTTCAAAATTGCTGTCGTCTTCGCGAATATCCTCGGCCCCGGCATCCAGCGCTGCCTCCATCAAGGCTTCTTCATCAACGGCTTTATTTTCAACCGCGATGTACCCCTTTTTATCGAACATCCAGGCCACACATCCGTTTTCACCCATATTGCCGCCGGCTTTGCTGAATATATAGCGGATATCAGCTACCGTTCGATTTTTGTTGTCCGAAAGGGATTCAATCAGCACGGCCGCTCCCCCGGGGCCATAACCCTCGTAAATGCTTTCTTCATAGCTGACGCCCTCCAATTCGCCGGTGCCTTTTTTGATGGCCCGTTCGATATTATCCTTGGGCATGTTTTCGCTTCTGGCAGCCAGAACCGCGCTTCTCAAGCGCGGGTTGGCATCCGCGTCACCGCCGCCCATGCGGGCGGCAACTGTGATTTCTTTGATCAGTTTCGTAAAAATCTTGCCCCGCTTGGCATCCGTAGCGGCCTTTTTGTGTTTGATACTTGACCATTTGCTGTGACCCGACATAGCTCCTCCTAACCTGGACAAGCCAAAGTGAATTCGTCTTTAGCCTTTTGCGCATTAGCTTGTCCGAAAAATTATAAACCCGAAGCACGAAATGCGAAACAAATCTTAAATCCAAATTTTCCAATGTTCAAAACACCGGCAACATTCGGTATCATCCCATCATGTGTTGTTTGGATCATTTAAATTTTAGTATTCGAATCTGTTTCGGATTTCGATATTCGATATTCGGATTTAATAATGTATATTAAAAATGCAATAATTTTTTTTATCCCTTGAACCCCAGACCCAGAATGAAGATCTCTTTGCTTTCCTTGCGGCTGCTGCGGGGTTTGAAAATCTTATACCGCTTAAATTGATTTCTGACGATATCCGAAAATTCTTTGAATTCTTCACCCTGAAAAATCTTGCATATAAACGAACCGCCGGGCTTCAACACCATTTCAGCAATACCCAGGGCGGCCTGACATAACTGAAACGACCGGGCAGCATCCAGCCCTTTGTTGCCGGTGGTGGCCGGCGCCATGTCGCTTAAAACCACATTAAATCGGTACC
>JBFFCW010000311.1:0-5149 GCA_041559695.1 Desulfobacterales bacterium | reverse complement strand
GGGCGCATTGGATCATCTCCATCTGTCAGTTTGTGTAAAGATTTTGTGTAACAGGATGGAAATGATCGAAGCGGAGTTTTGCCAAATAAAAAACCCGCTGTAAAAACAGCAGGTTAAATATTTGTGGTGCCGAAGGGGAGACTCGAACTCCCATGTCCATACAGACACTAGACCCTGAACCTAGCGCGTCTACCAGTTCCGCCACTTCGGCACGCACAAGCGCTAATGGATGTAATCGGCGCTCAAGGGTTGCTTTAAATATCTTTTTTTACTATGCATGTCAAGGTCATACCAGAATTGATTGTAAAATTTATTGGATGCAAGTCGCTTATGAAAATTATCGATCGCCTCGAAAATATTACACAACCGTTTAAAAATGCGGTGATCACCATCGGCAACTTTGATGGGGTTCATATCGGACATCAGGCCTTGTTTCATGAAGTTATTGAAAAGGCCGATGCCATTGACGGTACCTCCATTGCCATGACGTTTGACCCACATCCCACCCGGGTATTAAAAAAAAACAACAACCCCCCACTGATCACCCTGCAGGAGCAGAAAACCGAACTCATCGAGCGCTCCGGCATGCAATTTCTCATCTGCATTCCTTTTACCAAGCAATTTGCTTCGCTGTCGGCTGAAGATTTTATCAAAAATTTGCTGATTGACAAAATCGGCATGAAAGCGATTATCGTCGGCGGAGATTATACGTTTGGCAAAAACCGCGAAGGCAATCTGGCGGTTTTAAAATCCTTTGCTTCTCGGCTGGGCTACGAAGTCATTGTCGCCGATTGGATCAAAGCGGCCCAGAAGGCTTCGGATCGCATCAGCAGCACCAGAATCAGGGAGCTGGTGATGGCCGGTAACATCGAACCGGCCCGCAAAATGCTCGGCCGCCACTATCAAATCCGGGGACGGGTGGTTAAGGGCCGTGACCGCGGCGGCAAACTTCTCGGAATCCCCACTGCCAATATCAACCTGCAGGATGAACTCTGCCCCAAAACCGGGATATATGCCGTAACCGTAGAACATAACAATCGGATCTACAAAGGCGTTGCCAATATCGGGTACAGCCCCACCTTCGATGATAACGAATTCACCGTAGAAGTCCACCTGTTGGATTTCGCCGAAAATATCTACGATGAAAAGATCCGGGTTAATTTCATTGAGCGTATCCGCGATGAAAAGAAATTTGCCGATATTTCCGAGTTAAAAGAACAGATCAATCAGGACATTAAAACAGCTGATAAAATACTTGCAGCTTACAACGAGTAGCGACTGAGCAGATAAGGTATTTAAAGTTCCGTCTAATCCGCGTCCGGTATATGAAAAATCATTTAATCATTTCTCTGGTGATCGGCATTGTGCTTTCTGCGGCAGCACTTTATTTTGCGTTTCGCAATGTCCCGCTCAATGACCTGTTGCATTACCTCCAGTCCATCAACTACCTCTGGACATTTCCGGCCGCTCTCCTGGCTCTGGTCAGTTTTTTTTTCAGGGCGTTGCGCTGGCAATTTATTTTGGCATCGAGCCACAAAATTGGAATCTGGCGGGCCTTCCACCCCATGATGATCGGCTTCATGATTAACTGCATCCTACCGGGAAGACTGGGGGAATTTGCACGGCCGGTCATTCTGCAAAAAAACGAAAAGGTACCTTTTGCCACCGGCATTGCCACCGTAGCTGCGGAACGTGTATTTGACGTATGCGCTCTGGTTGTTTTTGCGGTCATTACACTTGCCGCTATTGATATTAATCCGGAAGCGGAAATTGTATTTGGCGATTTTCGGCTGAATCGCGCCACGCTGGAAGTCATTTTTAGTCGAATTATACTGATGGGCATCCTTTTGATTATCGGGATCATCGGGATCAGCATTCCGTTCATCCGCCGCGGCATACATCGGATCATTCTAACACTTCCGGCCCTGATTTTCTTTGCAACTGAAGCGACCAAAACAAAAATCAGAGACAACGTATGCGCAACCTTAATTCGATTTGTTGACAACATCGCCCTGGGGTTTACGTTAATACGCTATCCCAAAAAAATAATGGTATGTGCAATCTACTCGCTTCTCGTGTGGATCATTGCGGCCTTTTCCTATTGGGTCTTCAGCCTGGGCAGCCCGGGGTTTCATTTGTCCTATACTGAAATGTTTGCTGTCATGGTCATCATCTGCCTGTTTATTGCCCTGCCCTCGGTTCCCGGTTTCTGGGGGGTGTGGGAGGCCGGAGGTGTTTTTGCCATGTCGCTATTTGGGATCTCGACAAATGCAGCCGCCGGTTTCACGCTGGCCAATCATGGGGTTCAAGTATTTCCGGTGATTATTGTGGGGTTTATCTCGGCCATTATCACCAGTGTAAACATCTGGCAGGTCTCCTATCAGAAAAAAACAGCCGAATCGCAAACAGGTTGAAACCATGCCGATCTTTGTGCGATAATGATTTAACCCTTTTAAAATTGGGCATTACGCCCTAAACTTTTAAATCATGACCATCCTTAAAATTCTTACATATCCGGATCGAACACTCCGTCAGCCCACCAACGAGCTGGACAATATCGACGGAGATGTACAAAAAATGATCGATCAAATGTCATCCACCATGTATGACGCCCCCGGTGTCGGCCTGGCGGCTATCCAGGTGGGATGGGATAAAAGCGTTCTTATCTATGATATCTCTGCCTCGGATCAGGAGCGATCGTTGCAAGTCCTCATCAATCCACGAATTGTCGATCAGGAAGGCGAAATTCTTTCTGAAAATGAAGGCTGTCTGAGCGTTCCTGAATTCAGAGCGGATGTGAAGCGCTTTTCTTCGCTCCTGGTAAAAGGCGTTGACCGCGAAGGCCGCCCGGTGGAATTGGAAGCCGAGGGCACGCTTGCAATTGTTCTGCAACATGAGATTGATCATTTAAACGGCAAATTATTTATTGATCATGTCAGCGCTCTAAAACGACAGATGTATGCGCGCCGCATGAAAAAGAAGTTGCGTTCAACGTGAAAGCTCCGTTTACGATTATTTTCATGGGCACACCCGATTTTGCGGTGCCGGCCCTGCAGACCCTGATCCAGAATGGTTATGATGTTCCACTGGTTGTTACCCAGCCTGACAGGCCCAAAGGACGGGGCCGTAAACGGGTCTCGCCTGCGGTTAAAATAAAGGCGTTGGAACTCGGCCTGGAAGTTTTGCAACCGCCAACGCTCAGAGATGAGAAATTCAGGCATCAGATCAAGCAGCTGCAGCCCGATTTTTTCGTTGTCCTGGCCTTCGGCCACATCCTTTCAGAAAATATTCTTCAACTTCCCAGGTTGGGAACCATCAATATCCACGCCTCTTTACTTCCAAAATACCGCGGCCCGGCACCGATCCAATGGGCCATCATTAAGGGTGAATCGCAAACCGGTGTCACCACCATGTTGATGGACAAAGGCGTTGACACCGGAGATATCCTGCTCAGCCAAAAAGAACCCATCTTCCCTGAAGACACAGCCGCCACTTTGCATGACCGCCTGGCAGTGCGCGGTGCCGAACTTCTTGCTAAAACCCTGCACGGCTGTGCATCGGGTCGTATAAAACCGATTCCACAGGATCACCGTAAAGCCACCTATGCCCGTTTATTAAAGAAGCAAGACGGTCATATCCGCTGGCAAAAACCGGCTGACGAACTGGTTGCCTTTATTCGCGGCATGACGCCCTGGCCGGGAGCTTTTACCTTTCACAATAAAAATCGCCTGAAAATATTAAGAGCGGTTCCGATACCGGAAAATCCGACGGAACCGGCGGGAACCATTCTCAAAACCTTTCCCGACGAATTGTGCGTGGCGACCACAAAGGGTGCCTTATCCATCATAGAGATTCAGGGCCCTTCGGGAAAACGGCTTCCCATTGCAGACTTTTTACGGGGCTATCCGCTGCCGGCCGGCACCCGCTTAAAATAGATCTTACCCGATTGATCGTAAAAAATGGCCGATGCCAGAAACACAGCGCTGAAGGTGCTCATTACACTGGAACGGGAACGCCAAACCCTTGACGGCATCCTGGACGACATCACCCCCCGTACCGACAGTCTGGCAAGGCGGGATCGAGCCCTCCTTAATGCTCTGATATACGGTGTTTTGCGATGGCGCGGCCGACTGGACTATATCATTTCTCATTTTTCAAATACCCCGCTAAAAAAAATTGAACCCGGCGTTTTAAACATCCTGCGCCTGGGGCTGTTTCAGATCATCTATCTGGATCGCATACCGGATTCTGCGACGGTCAATACCTCGGTCGAACTTACCCGAGATATCGGTGCTTCCCGCGCAGCCGGTTTTGTCAATGCGCTGCTGCGCAAAGCCGCCGCAAACTTCGGCAACGTTGTCTTTCCAACGCTGAAAAGCGATCCGGTGGCTTTTTTTTCGACTGCACATTCGTTGCCCGAGTGGCTTGCCCGACGCTGGCAGCGCCGTTATGACCCGGAAACCCTGACGGCTCTGTGCGGCTCGATTAACAGCATTCCGCCGATTACCATCCGGACCAACACCCTTAAAACCACACGCCAACAGCTGATGCGATCCCTTCAAGACGATATTGAACACATCTCGCCCGCAACTGATGCCCCCGACGGGATCACCATGAACAAGCTGAAACGCTCGATACCTGACCTGCGCGCATTTAAAAATGGCTGGTTTCAGGTCCAGGACGAGGCCGCCCAGCTGGTCTCTCTGCTGCTAAATCCGCGGCCGCAAGAATCGGTGCTGGATGCCTGCGCCGGGCTAGGCGGTAAAACCGCTCATCTGGCCCAATTGATGCAAAATCGAGGCAATATTGCCGCCACGGACAGGGATGGGAAGAAACTTCAACAGCTTGATACGGAGATGCAGCGACTGGGCATATCCATTGTGCGTACAACCTGCCATGATCTGAATTTGCCTTGGAACACAAAACAGCAGGGTGACTTTGACCGCATTCTGCTGGATGCCCCCTGCTCCGGCTTGGGTGTGCTGCGGCGCAATCCGGACATCAAATGGAAATCAAGCGAGACGAGTCTCAAGCGTCATGCCGGCGTTCAGAAACGATTTCTCGAAAACCTGGCCCCGCTGGTTAAACCCAACGGCATCCTGGTTTACGCGGTCTGCAGTATTGAGCCTGAAGAAAACGAAGCGGTTAT
>JBFFCW010000310.1:0-5171 GCA_041559695.1 Desulfobacterales bacterium | reverse complement strand
TTTATACGATATCTCTACTTCCAAAATGGCGAGCTGATAAAAATTGAAACCGGCGAGAGGGGCGGAGATTGATTTTGGCAATTATAACATGAAAAACATCAAACAAAGGGAATCATAAAAAATGATCACAACACTCGTTCAAATTAAACTTTCGGAAACTTTGTCTCTGGATAAAGCTCAAGATATATTTGCAGGCACCGCACCAAAATACATTGACATTCAGGGACTTGTTCGCAAGTATTACCTCCTTTCAGAGGATGGAGAGACCGCAGGAGGAGTATATCTGTGGGAATCGCGAAAAGCCGCAGAAACGCTCTTCACAGATGAATGGAAAAAATTTATTCTTCAAAAGTATGGATCGGAACCGTCTGTAACATATTTCAATAGCCCGGTTATCGTAGATAATTTGCTTGGCGAAATCATCAAGGACGTTAAAAAGTAGTTGAAACCATTGCTGCTTTTAATATCACCCTGGAGACTGTCTGGATAACTCACCCTTATCCATGTGAACAATAGCCCGTTTACGGATGGTCCTTTTTTTCCTCCTAAACTTGCCCAAATCCGCCAGAATCCGTCAAAATATTGTCAAAATATGACCGAACAATTTTGGTTCGTGATTCATATTTTATCTATAACAATTTGAATTATATACTATTACTCGTTTTTTTAATTAAAATCTTAGATCTTGTATGATTTTTGCATGTGATAAACAAAACCAAAAGGAGGATCATATGGAAAGAGACAACGTAAGGGAATACCGGTTTGATATCGATATTGGTTACATCACAAAGAGCCCTTGCAGAGAATGCCCCATCAAAAGCAGTCTCCCCGAGTGTTCGAATCGTTGTGAGATGTTAACTCAATTACAGGAACTTTTGATTGGCAGCATATCGTGTTCACAAAGTTTTTCGAACCGTGAAGAATATTCCATATAACGCAATGGTTCCAGCCTAAACAGGCTGATAACTAAGGCACCCACACATCATACTCCCAAATAACGCTGCCTTAATTCGGGTTCGGCGACAAATGCGGCCGTGTCTCCGGACCAAACAAAACGTCCCTTTTCCATAATGTAATGCTGATCGGCAATACGCATCAACGCTTCCAGATTTCTGTCAATGATGAATATCGCCTGTCCGGTTTCTTTAAGCTGCTCGATGCAGTTCCAGATTTCCGCACAAACCATCGGCGCCAGTCCCTCGGTCGCATCATCTAAAATAAGCAGTTTGGCATTGGTCATCAATGCCCGGCCGATGGCCAGCATCTGCTGCTCTCCGCCGGAAAGGGTTTTGCCATAAGACTGTTTCCTTTCAGCCAGTTTGGGAAACATCTCAAACACCCTGTCAAGTGTCCAGGGATCTGCTGCACCTGAACGATTGGCGGCCGTGGCGATGAGGTTTTCACAAACCGTCAGTGTCGGAAATATCTGCCTGCCTTCAGGAACCAAAGCAATTCCTGCTCTGGCCGCAACATAGCTGGGTTGATGGGTAAGTTCAAAACCCTCGAAACGGATGCTGCCCGATTTGGGCGGCGTCAACCCCAGAATCGAACGCACCAGTGTCGTCTTGCCCATACCATTGCGGCCCATGACGGTAATCACTTCCCCGGCGTCAACCGCTAAACTAACGCCGAACAGAACCTGGCTTCTTCCGTAAAAGGTCTGAATATCGGTTATTTGAAGCATCAGCCGTTTTCTCCCAGATATGCCTGCCGCACGGCAGGATCGATGTGAATGTTTTCCGGTGTATCCGTGGCAATGGCCCGGCCGTAAACCAACACCGTAATGCGATCCGCCAGAGTGAACACGGCGTCCATATCGTGCTCCACCATTAAAATGGTCAGCCGCCCTTTGAGAGTTTGAAGCAAGTCTACCATTTTGCGTGAACTCGCCGGCCCCATGCCTGCCATGGGTTCGTCTAAAAGCAACAAGACAGGACGTGTGGCCAGCGCCATAGCCAACTCCAACTGCCGCTGTTCACCATGGGAGAGTCGGGCTGCTATAACATCCGCGCGATCGGCAAGGCCCACCTCTTTTAGCACGTCACGCGCAGGGACGCGCAGTTTTCGATCGGTTCGTGCGGATTTCCAAAACCTGAATGAATGGCCGTCACGGGCCTGTACAGCCATGGCCACGTTGTCTTCGGCCGTAAAATTTAGAAGAATCGATGTGATTTGAAACGACCGCGCCAACCCCAGACAAGCCCGTTTATGCACCGGGAGGCGGGTAATATCTTGACCCGCAAAATAAATGGTTCCCGCATCAGAGGTGAGTTCTCCGGAAAGCTGGCCGATGGCGGTGGTTTTTCCGGCGCCATTGGGCCCGATAATGGCATGAATCTCTCCGGGCTGTATTTCTAAAGAAAGGGCATCGGTGGCTTTAAGCGCGCCATAGGCTTTGGTGAGTCCTTGAGCTGTCAAGATAGGTTTATCCATTGTTCCCTATCCTTTCCACGAAAGATCCGTAAAGACCGCGACGGGCGAACAACACCACAAAGATCAAAATGGGCCCGAGAAAAAGCATCCAATGTTCGGTGTAGCGGGAAATAAACTCTTCTAAAAGCAAAAGCACTATCGCCCCGAATACCGGACCGACAATCGTGCCGACACCCCCTAAAACCACCATCACCAATATGTCACCCGAAACGGTCCAGTGCAAAAGGCTCGGGCTGACAAACTCGGTCTGATTGGCCATCAAGGCCCCTGCAAGACCGGCTCCGGCCCCGGCAATGACAAAACAGATCAGTTTGTAACGATAGGTGGGAAATCCCAGGGCGCCCATGCGCCGCTCGTTTTCCTTGCAGCCGCGAATGACCATTCCAAACCGCGAATTCACCAGACGCCGGGTGAACAATAAAAAACCGATCAACAGCCCGAGACAAGTGTAATAGAAAGCAGCATCGTTGCTCAGATCCAAATGTCCAAGCCGGTTTCTGGTAAAAAGACTCAATCCGTCGTCACCGCCGTAAAGTTCAAGGGAAGTAAAGAAAAAATACATCATCTGTGCAAAAGCCAGAGTGATCATAATAAAATATACGCCGCTGGTACGAAGGCTGATTGCGCCGATGACAAACGCTAAACCGGCCGATGCAGCGGCTGCCACCGCCCATGAGATCAAGGCGTTGTCTGTACCCATGATCACAAAAGGCCAGCTGATGACCGCAGACCCTTCGATGCCATGGAAGGCAAAGATGCCGACAACATAAGCGCCGGCACCGAAAAAGGCGGCGTGTCCGAAGCTCACCATGCCGCCATACCCCAAAATCAGGTCCAGACTTACGGCCGCGAGGGCGTAAATCAAAATTCGGCTGAACAACCCGATGTAAAACGTCGCTTCCAACGCAGATGCAACCGGAGGGAGCCCTATTAAAAATACCAGGGCGGCCATGAGAATACAGGCCTTCAAAGTAGGCTGAAATCTATTCATGAGCCGGCAGCAATCCTCTTGGTTTCCAGGCCAACACCAGCGCCATTAAAATGTAGATGGCCATGGAATCAAGAGAGGCGCCAACGCCGTCCGCGGTGGCCGGGTCTAAAAACAGCTTAAACAGGGCGGGGAGAAACGCCCGGCCCAATGTGTCGATGAGCCCCACGAGAATCGCTCCAACAAGTGCCCCCCGTATGGAACCGATGCCGCCGATGACAATGACCACGAATGTCAGAATCAAAATATCCTCACCCATGCCGACCTCAACCGCAAACAAAGGGCCGGCCATGGCCCCGGCGAGCCCTGCCAATAGCGCGCCCAACCCGAAAATCAGAGTGTAAAGCAGCTTAACGTTCACCCCCAAAGCGCCGACAATCTCCCGGTTGGTGGCACTGGCACGAATCAGCATACCCAAGCGTGTTCGCGTAATTAGAAAATATAAAAAGATTGCCACTATAATCCCTACGATGATAATGGCCAAACGAAAGGTTGGATAGGGTGCGCCGGGAATGATTTCGATAGTTCCCGATAACGCTTCAGGTACGTCAAGGAACAATGCTCGGGGTCCCCAAATAATTTTGGTCAGTTCGTTGAAAAACAGAATCAATCCGAACGTGGCCAGAACCTGGTCCAAATGATCACGGGCATAAAGCGTTCGGAGCGTAAAGATTTCTACCACGATTCCCACAAGGGCAGTCCCTGGAAGCGCTACAAGAAGACCGAGCATGAAAGAGCCTGTTTGCTGAAAAACCGTTGCACACAAATACGCTCCGACCATGAACAAGGACCCGTGGGCCAGGTTAATCAAATCCATAATGCCGAAAATCAGGGTCAGCCCGGAGGCCATCAGAAACAGCATCACTCCAAATTGAAGGCCGTTAAGGAATTGTTGGCAAAAGAGTAACAGATACATGTCAATTACTTCATCTTACACTGGCCCACATAGGCATCGGAGTGGTCGGTAAATGCCTTGGTGACGATCCTGTTGGTCAACACACCGTCTTCTTCAACAACTTCCCTGATATAAATATCCTGGATTGGATGATGATTCGGTCCGAATTTAAAATTGCCGCGAACAGAATCAAAATCAGCTTTTCGAAGCGCGTTACGGAAGGCATCTTTTTTCGACATATCTCCGCCCACGGCCTTGATGGCACTGGCAATCAGGCGAGCAGCGTCATACCCCTGGCTGGCGTACAAAGAAGGCAGACGTCCATAGGCCTTTTTGAAATCGGCAACAAACCTCTTGTTGGCCGGATTGTCGATGTCCTTGTTCCACTGGGAGGAATTCATGACACCAAGAGCGGCATTGCCCACGGCACTCAGAATGGTCTGGTCAAAAGAAAACGCGGGACCGAACAGGGGAATTTCTTTGGTCAGGCCGGCCTGGTTGTATTGTTTGATAAAGCTGATTCCCATACCGCCGGGCAGAAAGAAGAACACCGCATCCGGTTTAGCACTGCGAATCGCAGCGATTTGCGCCGCGTAATCTTTTTGCCCGAGCTTGGTGTATACCTCGGCAATGGGTGTGCCCGTATAAAAACGCTTGAAGCCTTTCAGATGGTCCTTGCCCGCCGGATAGTTCGGCGCCAGGAGAAAGACTTTTTTAAAGTTCTTGTCCTTCACATACTGTCCCATGGCCTCGTCGAGATTATCATTTTGCCATGCGACATTGAAATAGTTTTCATGACAGCCTTTTCCGGCAAGAAGCGAAGGACCTGCATTGGGGCTGATATAAAAGACGCCT
>JBFFCW010000309.1:0-5174 GCA_041559695.1 Desulfobacterales bacterium | reverse complement strand
GCCATTGAAGATCTGCTGGGGTTTCGTCTGGCGGCTGGTGAATCCGTCTACACCTCAAGACGTTACTGTATTGAAGGCAACGATCTGGTGGAAGCTGATCTGAATAAAATTGCCGGTGAACTGCTGGCAAACGATATCATTCAACAATGGAAAGTCATCCCGGCACAAGACTGGAATTCGAAAAACGGAATCGGGTTTATTATCCCCAAGGTTCGGCTCGATCATATCCCAACGGTTCGCACGGTTCCGGTCGACAGCGATGATACGCTGATTAAAATCAGCGCTGAACGCAACCTGGCCTTAAACCCCAATGATATTCCCACTATCCGGGCGTATTTTATGGATAAAGCGGTGCGGACGGACCGCGCTCGGGTGGGGCTCGCCGACCCGACCGATCTCGAACTGGAGTATATTTCCCAGGCGCGCAGCGATCACTGCAATCACAATACCTTTCAAGGCCTTTTTCATTACCGGGATCTGGCGACCGGCCGCAGTGAAAGGGTCGACAATCTATTTAAAACCTGCATCGAAGCGCCGACGCTGACATTGAAGGAGCAAAAACCCTGGGTGATTTCGGTGTTATGGGATAATGCCGGAGCCGGGTGTTTCGATGATGATCACTATTATGTGATTACCGGGGAAACGCACAATTCACCATCGAACATGGAAGCATACGGCGGCGCCATCACGGGGATTGTGGGTGTCTACCGCGATCCGCTGGGGACCGGGAAAGGCTCACGTCTGGTCATGGGAAGCTATGGGTATTGTGTGGGGCCACGGGACTATAGCGGTGAATTAAAACCGCATTTGCACCCCCGACGCCTTCTGGACGGTGTTATTGAAGGTGTGCGCGACGGTGGCAACAAAAGCGGTATCCCGACCACCTTTGGCCAGGTTACATTTGATCCGGGGTACCTGGGCAAATGTCTGGTGTTTGTGACCGCTGTTGGAATCATGCCGTCGCAGATAAACGCAGAACCCGCCGAGCAGAAATGGACAGCTCCCGGTGACCTGGTGATCATGTGCGGCGGCCGGGTGGGCAAAGACGGCATCCACGGGGTCACGGCAGCCTCAGAGACCTTTTCGGAGAGCACGCCGGCGGGACATGTGCAGATTGGAGATCCGTACACCCAGAAAAAAATGCATGACTTTTTACTGGAAGTCCGGGATAGGGGGTTGATTCGATTTATAACCGATAATGGCGGCGGAGGGCTGTCATCTTCTGTTGGGGAGTCGGCGCGGTTCTCAAACGGTTGTGAAATTGAGCTGGAAAAGGTGCCGTTAAAATACGCGGGCCTTGACCAGTGGGAAATATGGATTTCAGAGTCACAGGAACGCATGACGGTTGCGATTCGTCCTGAAGACCTCGCTGAATTTATGCAACTTTCTCAAAAGCATGCGGTTGAGAGCACCGTTATCGGGCGTTACACCGATTCGGGCAAGCTTCATATTACCTATGAGGGTAAAACCTGCGCCCATGTGGACCTGGATCTGCTTAAATCCGGTTTTCCCCAGTGGGAATTCGAAGCCGAGTGGGCATCCCCTGAACAACGGGGGTTGTCTGAGCCGGTGATCAGCGCTCCGTGTGATTATCAAACGCTGCTGCTGGATTTGCTGGCACGCCCCAATATCTGTTCTACCGAATGGGTCACCCGGCAGTACGATCATGAAGTGCAGGGGGGCAGTGTGATCAAACCGCTGGTGGGCGCCGGGCGGGATATCACCAGCGATGCATCCGTTGTTCGACCGGTGCTGAATTCACTCAAAGGGCTGGCATTTACCCAGGCCCTGCTGCCGGCGTATTCGGCCATAGATGCTTACCACATGACGGCCTGCAGCATCGATGAAGCTGTCCGGCGGCTGGTGGCGGTCGGAGCCGATCTGAACCATATCGGCGGCGTGGATAATTTCTGCTGGCCCAACATTCAATACCATCCGATCGACAACCCGGACGGCAAATTGAAGGCGGCCCAGCTGGTACGGGCCTGCTGGGCCTTGAAAGATATGTGTCGATCCTATGAAATACCGCTGCTTTCCGGCAAAGACAGTATGTACGTCGATGGATATCTGCCCGGCCGATATGGTGAAATGCATAAAGTCTCTGCGCTGGAAACGCTTCAATTTTCAGCCATATCGGTTATTGATGATATCAGCCGCTGCATAACGATGGACAGCAAAGTTTCGGGTGATCGGGTCTATGTTCTGGGGACCACCCACAACGAACTCGGCGGCTCGGAATATTATGCCCATTTGGCTGAAGTTGGCTTAAATGTTCCCCAGGTCCGAGCCGATGCGTTTTTGGAAACCTACCGGGCCTTGAGCCGGGCCATCGCCGAAGGATGGGTGGCTTCTGCCCATGGCATCTACCGCGGCGGTCTGGCTGTGCATCTGGCAATGGTTGCCATGGGCGGCCAACTGGGCATGCAGATCGAGCTGGATCGGGTGCCGGTGGTTGATCTGGATCGTAGTGATCAGGTGATGTTTTCAGAGTCGGCCGGCCGTTTTGTCGTAACCGTTGATCCCCAAAATTGTGACGCTTTTGAAAACCTTTTTAAAACAACGGCCTGCGCCTGCATCGGAACGGTAACCGCAACCCCACAATTTGAAATTAAGGGGCTCGATCAAGAAACCATCGTCTCGCTAACCGTTGAGGATCTAAAAGCCGCCTGGAAAAAGCCTTTCGGGGACCTGATATAAAACAACTGGTGTAAGGTAAACGGTATAAGCTGTACGGTTAAAAAAATAAATGAAATCAAATAATTAGCCTTGAACCCTGAACCTTGAACGGATCATTCTATGAAAGATGTGAACGTACTGATCATGACCGGTTTTGGATTAAACTGCGACAACGAGACGGCCTATGCTTTTCAGCTGGCCGGAGCCGAAACCCGGTTCGTCCATATTAATTCTTTGATTGACGGAGGTGCTCGCCTGGAGGATTTCCAGATTATGGTTTTTATCGGCGGGTTTAGCTGGGCCGACGATCATGGCGCCGGCGTGGTTCAGGCCATGCGTCTCAAGACCAATATCGGCGAAAAGATTCTTGAATTTGTCGATCAGGGAAATCTGGTTCTGGGAATTTGCAATGGTTTCCAGGCCCTTGTTAATCTCGGCCTGCTACCGGGGTTTGACCAGGATTATACCCGGCGTTCGGTGGCGCTGACATTCAATGATTGCGGCAATTTCAGGGATCAGTGGGTTTATTTAAAGACCAATCCGGCATCGGCCTGTGTGTTTACCCGGGGAATCGACACCGCCCAGTTTCCGGTACGCCACGGAGAAGGGAAGTTCTATGCCGATGACGATACGCTGGCCCGTTTGCAGGCCAGTCATCAGATTGCGCTGCAATATGCCGATACCGACGGAAACCTGGCCCAGGGCCGCTTTCCGTTTAACCCGAATGGTTCCTTGCTGGACGTCGCCGGCATCTGTGATTCGACGGGGCGTATCTTTGGCCTGATGCCGCATCCGGAAGCCTACAATCACTGGTCCAATCATCCGGACTGGACCCGTAACCGGGAAAAGATCCGGCGGCAGGGCCAATCCCCGGAACCCGGTCCCACCGTTGGCATCCGTATGCTGCAAAATGCCGTTGATTTTATGGCCACCGGATAAACGCACCGCCGTCCGAAGCCGTTTCGCAGACCATATCTTTAATTTCGAACTCGAAATTCTAATTTCATCGTTGTAATTCGTGATACGCCCTTTTATCTGTTTTTTACGATCGATCACCAACGCCCGGGTAGAAGGCTTTGAACCTTTTTATCCTGCGACACCCTCCTCAGACCTTCCGAATCGCTAAAGTATTTAGCACATTTTCGATTTATTCCAGTTTCTAAAACGCAGATAGCAGTCGCCTGCGGTGCTTATGCCATCTGAATCGCCGTATTTGATAATCGCCAAAACCGCGCTGGCACAAGTTTTGTATCATATGACCCCGAGGTGATTAAAATGATGACGAAAAACTCAGGCGTTACTGCTTTTGAATTGGCAACCACCTGTGCCATCCTTCCCATTGGAACTGCCATCCCATCCGCGCCCGCAATTGCCATCTTTGAAAACGGAGCCCGGATCTTTATCGGCATTGAAGGCGGTGCTCTCAGCATGCCGGCCATCGCAACGCCGGATATGGACCGCTACTATGGGCATCAAATTTTTTAGCAAGGCAGGAAAGAATGGATTTGAAAAATAGCCGATACAAAAAAGCCGTTGGGCTGGTGCTGGTTTTTGGCATGGGAATCCTGATGCTTACCACCAATTCTCCGGCGGAATCTAACTTTCTGATCAATTTTAGTTTTGATGATTGCGATCCCTTCGAAGCCCGTGCACGTATTATGGGCGTAGACGGCAAAAAGGCGCAATTGATAGTAGCTGAGCAAACTGTCTATGTGGTGGATCTGAGCCTTGGAGACCAGCATTTAATCACCGAGTTGACGGATGCAGGCGGCAACCGCATGGATTTTGGCGCTTTCAATCAGGGCCAGTGGGTGTATGTCAAAGGATTCAAGCATATCGATGGCGGCGTTGTCGCATTGCTGGTACAACAAATCGATCCACCGGACCGCAAAAAGTCGGTGGTGCGTAAAATCAGCAAAGAAAGCCGGCGGTATAAAATGATCAAGCGACCGGCGTCGGGCATACCGAATTAAAATGATTTAATAGTTATAAATTTATTTAATACCGCCGTGCAAAATCATCTTCAGCCTAATTCTCAACGATTTCGCGGCTCTGATTTATTGTTGTGAAAGCTATAAGCATTATAAACTACTGAAATATTATTATATTTTAATTTTCAACAAATTATTTCGACCTCTCTGACCGCCACAGTCCGGGGCGACCCTTCCACATTGATGACCATATCGTAATTGCCATTAAATCTTTTTAGGCTTGCCGCTTCTGATTTCTTTTGGTTTTAAGCGATTGATTCTAACCCCTAAAAGAAAAATATATAATAATTTCAGTATAATATTAAAAATAAAAGCCTGCTGGGTCAAATATATTCTGGCACCAACAGATCTGGCACAAGTCTTGAATTAGAATAGCCATAATTAAATTTAGGAGTCTATCATCATGCGGAAAAACTCGGGTTTCACGATATATGAATTGATGGTGACCATCGCCATTATGGCAGTGATTGCGGCGATAACGATGCCGCCTTATCTGAAGTGGTACCG
>JBFFCW010000308.1:0-5183 GCA_041559695.1 Desulfobacterales bacterium | reverse complement strand
TAGACCGCGCCGAAGACCCTTTCCTTTGCAAGGTGGGGCTCCAGTTCAAGTGCCTGTTTGGCATCAATCATTTCCAGTGGGTATCCATCGTCTGATCTTTTCTGAAGATACGATTCTACAAAAGGAAGTTGCGTTTCATCTTCTATAATCATCATCCCGCCGCCCTGCACATACTCAAAATCCATTTCCAGCTCCGCTTTAAGCTGCCGGTGTATATTAAAACTGTGCATGGCCAGTCTGATATCAATTCCGGGCTTTCTGGTTATGGACCAGACAAAAGCGGCATTGGCGGCGGATGCTTCCCCTGCTTTGCAACCTTTTTCGACCAGGACAACATTTTTTCCGGCCCGGGCTAAAAAATAAGCAACGGATGAACCCACCACGCCACCGCCGATAACGACGACTTCAGCTTCTTGAGGAACCATTCAAAATCCTTCTTTTAGAGAGCCACATAAACAGAAAAATTTCTTATGATTTTAGGGTTGATCAAATATAAAATTATACCCTTTATTATTCCGGTGGTTTTTCAGCAGCCAGTACGCCGAGGGCGACCGGTTTGATCGATGGCCGGGGTTTCAAACACCCGACATCTTCAGCGGATGCATTTAGCCGATGCCGCAGCATTTCAATAACGGAAGGCCCGCACATGCGCCCCTCACAGGGCCCCATGCCCATACGGGTCATGCGTTTAAAGTCTTTAATTTGAATGGTGTCATCGGCCAGCTCCGCTTTTAATTGCCTGAGGGTGACCTCTTCACAGCGGCAAATGACCGTGCGATCTGTTGCCAGTTCGTAAAGTCCCTTGCGCGGCAAACTGATGTCGTCGAGTATTTTTCGGAATCGATTAATTTTGTCCAGTCTTTTTCGGCATGGTTTTATTTGCTCACGGGCGTTTGCGCGCGAAATGCTGCCCAATGCGCTCGCTACGGATATCCCGGCGATACAGCCTTCTTCGATGGCCACTTTTCTGCCGGCCACGCCGGCGCCATCGCCAACGGCAAAAATGCCCGGCACGCTCGTTTCCATGTTTGGCTTGCGCAGGGGAATGTAGCCGCCCTGTCTCAGGTCATATGTATGTTCACATTCCGCCAGCATCGTCAGCTCGGTGGAAGACACCAGGCCGTATCCCAAACAGATGCTGTCCACTTTAACGCTGCGCGCGGTGTTGAGCCTGGGTCTCCAGTTTTTATCCGCTTTTGCAATCAGTGCCTCTTCGACGTGCCCGTCCCCGCGGGCTTCAAGTATAATATGGCTTCGCAGAAGCGGAACACCGGCCTTTTGGATGCTGCGCAAGTACCTCATGCCTTCAATCAAAAAATCCCAGTTGCCCCATATCCCCTTAAGTCCCCGGAGCCAATTCTTGCCGATATTACCGGCTTCCAAAATGGCCTCGATCCTACCACCGGCTTTGAGAATCTGGTCTGCCAGAACCAGTTGTAACGGGCCCGTGCCCGCCAGAAGGATGTTTTGCCCGGGAAGCACGCCTTCTGATTTAACGAGTTTTTGAGCCCCTCCGGCGGTAAAAACACCGGGGAGCGTCCATCCGGGAAAAGGAACCGGCCGATCATAGGCGCCCGTTGCCACCAGAAGGTGCTTGAAGCCCAGACTGGATGAGCTTCCGTTACGCGCCAATGCAAGCGTGCGGTCTTCAAATATCCCCCACACCAGGGTGTTGTTCAAATACCGGATTTTATCCTGCATTGCATTGAATTGAAGCAACAACTCCTTTCCTTCCTTAAAATCCGGGCCCAGGGCGTCAGGATCGGCCACTTTGAAGCCTTTTTCGAGCTGTCGGAAGACCTGGCCCCCCAGCCGCTCGTTTTCGTCGAGCAGCGTTACGTTGACCCCGGCCTGGGCGGCTTTAATGGCGGCGGCAATCCCGCCGGGCCCGCCGCCGATAATGATAAAATCGCATTCTTTCAATTTTCAAGATTCCCGTTTTTTAAAACTTTTCTGGGTTTCAATCCGGCACCCGGGAGTCGCAAGGGTCTGGCAGACCTGGGTATTGGGGATGCCGTTTACCGTCATGCGGCATTCCTGACACAATCCGATGCCGCAATAAAGGCCCCGGGGCTGTTCGAGCTTATTGGTATAGCGAAGCGTTCTGCGACCGGCAGCCAGCAGCGCTGCCCCGATGGTCTCGCCCTCATATGCCACGATCTTTTCCCCATCCACCTGTATTTCAAACGGCCGCCCTCTTTCGACACCCCGGTAAACGCTTCTTTCACCTTTGGACATATGCTTCCGTTCCCTTGTTTAACTGCATGATTTCCAACCTATGAAACTTTATCACAATGCCTTGCTTTTTCTAGAACCCGTCTCAAAAATAGGATTTTGGTTCAAGATTCCGTCTTCGCCTTAAGGCTTCGCCAGGACACGCGCGGCGAGACCGAGCTTTAAACCGGAGGCATACCGTTGTACGTCGAGGATTTAAAGCGAGACACCAACAAAGATATCGGGCCAAAAGACATTTTTGAGATCGGTTCTAATTTATCCCCCTGATATCGGAGAATACAGCGTTATGGTATCTTTTTCCTTCAATGGATTGGATTCATCGGCGTTACGCCCATTGACCAGTACAATCGCCTTCTCATTAGCAGGGATTTTGAGAACTTTTAAAACGGTTTTAACTGTGGCACCGGATTCAAGTTGAATTTCAAATGAACTGCCATTTGCGGGCGCGTATTTTTTTAAATTGACATATAAGTCCACATGCACTTTCATTTTTTTACATCTCACATCCCGGCAAGGCCCAAATCGTTGAGTTTCTCCTCGGTCGGCAGGCCATCCTGAGACCAACCGCGAATCTGATAATATTGTTCAAGCATTTCATCCAGATGACAAACCACCCCTTTGGCAGGCCCATCGGGCATGGGTGTATCTGTGAAGCGCGCCGGCAAACTGTCCTGGCGCCGATCGAAACCGGCTCGCAGCAGGAACAACCGTTCGGCATTTAAAATTCGGTCACCAATTTTCTCCAATTCGTCTAAACCGTAGTCTGCTCCGGTAGCGGCATTAAGAAGGTTCATAATACCTTCGGGGCGAATCTCCAAAGTCGGGTCACACAAATATCGGATACTGAAGAAAACACACAAACCCGCGGCGTCTATCAGGGAAAATACATTTTGCCATTTGACCACAATCGGCGGTTTATCCGCCCAGGTCAGCCCATCAATTTTAACCGGTACCCCCAGAAGTTCACAATAGGGCAAATCGCCCCTCATGTGCGAGGCCCCGATCGGAGAGGTGGCATAATTTAAGCCTAAACCCTGTGTGCCGCGAGGATCATAACCGGGGAGATCAAGGCCCTTGGAAACCATGGCAAGCTCCGGATGCCCATAGCGCGTTGCCATGCGTAAGCTGCCCTCCGCCAGAATATCACCGAAACCTTCACGCATACCGGTTTGTTGGGTCAATTTCACCAGGGCTTCTCCATCCCCCCACTCCAGGGGAAAGCCGATATCGGATTCGCTGAGATGCCCGTTTTCATAAAGCTCCATGGCACAGGCGATGGCAGACCCCATACTGATCGTGTCCAGACCCAGCTCGTTGCACAGGTAATTCGCTTTGGTGAGCGCCGCCAGATCACCGACGCCGACATCGGACCCCAGCGAGTAAACCGTTTCATATTCAGGCCCCTCGCCCTGGCCTTGATAGGGGCCGTCGGGAACCTTCGTTACCCGGCCGCATGCAATCGGGCAACTGAAGCAAGGCTTTGCCTTAACCAGATATTTCTCGGTCAGGGCTTCACCGTAAATGGCCTCCCATTCTTTGAACTGGCCGGTCTGAAAATTACGGGGGGGGAAAACACCGTGGGCCTGAGTGGCCACGACCGTAATCGCCGTGCCGTGGGTTGTCAGCGGGTAAGGCCCGGCCTTCTTCACTTCTTTAAACCGCCCCCGGTATTTTTGATTTATTTCAATGAATCGCTCTTCATCGGCCATCGAAACCTTTTGGGTTCCTCGAACCGCAACCCCTTTGAGCTTTTTGGCTCCCATGACGGCTCCGACGCCGGCGCGCCCGGCGGCACGGTCCCGATCGTTCATGATGGAGGCGAAAAGTACGCGTTTTTCACCGGCCGGCCCGATCACGGCGGTTTTGGCCTTGTTGTCGGTCTCAGCCCGGATGGCATCGTCGGTCTCGTGCGTATCCTTGCCCCACAGGTGCCCGGCCGGCTTTAGTTCTGCCTTGCCATCATTGATCCAAAGATAAACCGGTTCCGCTGCCCGGCCCTCGAAAATGATGGCATCAAATCCGGATTTTTTGAGTTCAGCGGGAAAGTTCCCCCCGGAATTCGAACAGGTGATGGCATCTGTCAAAGGGGACTTGGTGGTGACCATGTAGCGGCCGCCGGTCGGAGCCCGGGTGCCGGTCAGGGGGCCGGTGGTCATGACCAATTTGTTTTCGTTTCCCAATGCATCACAGTTGGGGTCCACTTCTTTGAGCATATAATAGATGGCCAAGCCCCTGCCGCCGACAAAATCTCTGGCAACCTGAGAGTCTAATGTTTCTTCATTGATTTCACCATTGCTTAAATTAACCCTGAGAATTTTTCCCATCCAACCGGTCATCGCATATCCTCCTTTTTGTTAATCCGTTAATCGGCGAGGTGATTATCGCATACACCGCGCTGAAAATCGCAGTTGCGGGTTTCGGTATGCTTGCCTTCCAAGCCGAAACCCTGCCCCACACGCATTCATTCGATGGTTTCCGCTATGCCCCGGGCCAGGGCGTCGACTAAAAAATCAATTTCTTTGTCTGTAATCGTAAAAGCCGGTGCAATGATAATGGCCTCACCATCACTGCCGGCCAAACCAAAAGCTTTGTAAACGATGACGCCTTTGTCGAATACGCATTGCCAGATGCGCTCTACCATTTGCGCCTCACGCGCAAAAGGCCGCAGCGCGTCTTTATCTTCGACCAGCTCCACCCCCCAGAACATACCCAGGCCGCGAACATCGGCGACCTGAGGGTGATCGGATAATTTATTCTTTAATTTATCACCGAGCGCATTACCGACACGATCAGCGCGCTCGATCAAATTTTCCTGTTCCAAAATTTTTAAGGTCGCCAGGCCGGCAGCAGCGGCAACCGGATGATGCGAGTAAGTGCCGCCGTGCAAGAATCCGCCGGCCGACTGTAAGGCTTCGAAGTGCGCCGCCTGCAGTCCGGCAGCCGAAAGC
>JBFFCW010000307.1:0-5200 GCA_041559695.1 Desulfobacterales bacterium | reverse complement strand
TTCCTTGTATTGCTCCTTTAGATATATATTTTCCCGCGCCTGTTCCTGGTGCTGGATGATTTTTTCGATCAGAACGCCCAATTCATTGGGATCAAACGGCTTGAGCATGTAGTCATAAGCGCCGTCTTTCATGGCCTCGATGGCCGATGGAATGGAGCCGTAAGCGGTGATCATAACAACATCGGCATCGGGGTCGCTTTCTTTAACGTTGCGCAAAACCTCCAGACCGCTTATGCCCTCCATTTTGATATCCACCAGGAAAATGTCAAACTGGGTTTCTTTGACTTTTTCTAAAGCCTCTTCGCCGCTGGCGGCCGTCTGCACGGCATGGCCGTCGCGTTCCAGCCAGCCGGCCAGGGATTCGCGCATGATCAATTCATCATCCACAATCAGAATCTTAATTTTACTCACTGCGACCTCCATGCGGATCGAGTTTATCTGAAGCCCGTTTTAAAGGGAACTTGAGGTGAAACGTTGTACCTTTATCCACTTTTGATATTACATATATGGAACCGCCGTGTTCCTGGATAATGCCGTAAGCTACCGAAAGGCCCAGCCCCACACCTTTGCCCTTTTTTTTGGTGGTAAAAAAGGGTTCAAAAAGCTTTGATATATTTTCCTCCGGTATGCCGATCCCGTTGTCTGTAAAATCGATTTCCAGCTTATCGTCGCGTAATCCATATTTGGTTTCAATATTTAGCATACCACCGTCCTTGGTTTCCATGGCCTCGGCGGCATTTGAAATCAGATTCATGAACACTTGCTGGAGTTGATCTTCGGAGCCGACTAAGTCAGGCAGATTCGGATCAAGATCCGTACTGACCTTAACACCTGCAATTTTCAGTAGATTCGAGTTTAAAAAAAGCGTCTGTTCAATCAGCCGATTCAAGCTGATTCGTTTGAGCTCTATTTTCGATTGACGCGAGAAAGCCAAAAGATTGGATACAATCCGGCTGGTGCGCCGCGTTTCGGTCTCCATCAACGTCAGGTATTGGTTGAATTGATCGATTTCGCGGCTGCCGATGGAATCTTCTTCAACCATGCGTTTCATGAGCATAATCAGATTCAAGATGCCGGCGATGGGGTTGTTTATTTCATGGACCACCGAAGCCGAAAGCTTGCCCAGTGAAGCCATCTTGTCCTGGTGGAGCAATTTTTTATGGGTTTCCTTTAATTCCCGGGTCCGCTCTTCGACCATCTGTTCCAGACGGCGCGTAATTTCTTCCTCCTCCTTCTTGTGTTGGGTAATATCCCGGCTGATGTGGATGAATTTTGAAACCTTGCCGTCCTTTTCCCAGATGGGATAGATGTTCACCTCGTAATACCGTTTTTGACCGTCGGGTAAGACCCGTGTCTGGATTTGACGGACACGGCGTTTGTTGCGCACCACATCCATCAGCGGGCAATGGGTTTTGCCGTCATTACAGGGGTAGTCGAGTTTATGGTAGACCTGGTGGCATTTTTTGCCGAGGACATCTTCGGGGGCATATCCCATTTTGTCCAAAAACGACTCGTTGGCCTCCAGAATTTCCATGTCCGGGGTAATCACCAGAATAAAATCATCAATGCCATTTAAGATCGTCTCCATTTCTTTGGTTCGTTCCCGCAATTTTTGTTCTTCCTGGGCAATTGCTTTCCAGAACATGCGAAACACCTGGTATGCCAGGATCCGGATGCGAGAAGGGCGGGTGTGTAAAATATTTTCGAAAATTTCAGGTTGCGGGGTCAGAATGATAATCAGGTGAATGCTGTAACGTCGGTCATAGAGTTGCTTGTAGTCGTCAAAGGTTAACAGGCCTAATTGGTTGGCAAGTTTGCGGCCGGGACTTTCAGGGTCCGGGTCGGCTATTGCCAAAATCGGGGCAACCATCTCCGCCTGTTCATAAACGGCGGTCGTTTTTTCAAGGATCTCCTTGCAAAAGTCTCCGCCGCCGACCAGACCGATGTTAATGATTGAAGGCTGTTGTTGTGTCATTATAAGCGATACCTGGCACTGCATCCGGGGCGCAGGCGCCCCGGAAGTTAATGAACGCTATCTGAATAAATAAACATAAAAACCTATCACGCACCAGTGTCTGTTTCAAGCGCATTTTTGGTTGCAAAGCAGGCAAACCGTATCGCCATCCCCCCTCGACAATCGCTCAATTCAGGTGCAAATATCGGTTGACAAAATCAGCAAAAATAAGTAAGTTCGCTCCTTCGCGCGTCACCGGCGTGAAGGGCGATAATGCTCGACAGGGGCCGAAACGCTTATCCATGAGCCTAAAGATAATCCGTTCCATAGGATCTAACCTTTTGAATAATATGGATTTTTTTTAATTAGCACCTTTTCGCCCCGCCTCAATACGACAGGTTGTAGCTGAAATTTTATTCAGGATAATTGATTGCGAACGCGGATCATTTCTGTCTGTTCAAGCATCAAAATCAAATGATGATTACCCAAAGGAGTAAGACAGCATGACGGACAAAGTCCATGGATCTGTAATGGTTGTCGGCGGCGGAATTGCCGGGATGCAGGCTTCGCTGGATCTGGCCAATTCCGGCTATCTGGTTTATCTGGTTGAAAAGTCATCTGCTATCGGCGGGCTGATGTCTCAGCTCGACAAGACCTTTCCAACCAACGACTGTGCGATGTGAATTATCTCACCTAAACTGGTCGAGGTCGGCCGGCACTTAAACATTGAGCTTTTAACCAACACTGAGCTTTTAGAACTCGAAGGCGAACCGGGGAACTTTAAAGCCCGCGTTCGTGAAAACCCGCGTTATATTGACCTATCCAAATGTACCAGCTGTGGTGAGTGTACCACAGTCTGTCCGGTAGATCTGCCGAGCGAATATGACGAAGGCCTGGCAACCCAAAAAGCGACGTTCAAGCAATACGCCCAGGCCATACCCGGCGCTTATGCCATTCAGAAGGCAGACAAAGCACCGTGCCGTTTGGCGTGTCCGGGTGGCTTGAATGTGCAGGGCTACGTGCAGATGGTCAAGGAGGGCAAGTACAAGGAAGCCCTGGAGATCATAATGGAAGACCTGCCGCTTCCCGGTGTGCTGGGGCGCATCTGCCCCCACGGCTGTGAGGATGCCTGCCGCCGCTGCGATGTGGAACAACCGGTGGCGATCCGGGATTTAAAGCGCCTGGCAGCCGATAAGTTTGATCCCCGCCAGATCGAAATCAAATGTGCTCCGCCTAAAAAGGAGAAGGTCGCCATTATCGGCTCCGGTCCGGCGGGGCTGTCCTGCGCCTACCACCTGGCGAAAAAAGGCGTGCAGTCCACCATTTTTGAATCCCTACCCGAACCGGGCGGCATGCTGCGGGTCGGTATACCCGCCCACCGTCTGCCACGCGAGATTTTAGACCAGGAAATCGAAGTTATCACCAACCTGGGTGTGGAACTCAAAACCAATACGGCACTGGGCAGTGACGTCACCATCGACGGCCTGCTGGGTGACGGCTACAAAGCCGTATATCTGGCGATCGGCGCTCATAAGGGTATTGAACTGGGCATCCCCGGCGAAAAATCCAACGGCGTCCGTCAGGGCGTTGATTTTCTCAAAGAAGTGAATTTGACCGGCAAAGCCGCTACCGGCAAGAAAATGGCGATTATCGGCGGGGGCAATGTGGCCATTGATGTGGCCCGTTCGGCTGCCCGGCTGGGAGCCGCCGAAGTCAATATCGTTTACCGGCGCACCCGTGATGAAATGCCGGCCTGGGAAGAGGAAATTCAGGCCGCCGAGGATGAGGGGGTTCAGATCACCTATCTGTCGGCACCCCAGGAAATTTTGGTGCAAGATGGTAAGGTGGTCGGACTGCGCTGTATTCGCATGGAGCTGAGCGAACCCGACTCATCGGGACGCAAACGGCCCATACCGGTGCCCGGCAGCGAATATGAGATCGAAATCGATCAACTGATCCCGGCTATCGGCCAGCGACCGGATCTGTCCGCGCTGGAGGACGTTACCGGGCTCACTTATACGCGCTGGGGAACGACCGAAGTCGACGCCATCACCTATGCGACCGAACAGGAAGGGGTGTTTGCCGGCGGTGATCTGCAGACCGGTCCCTGGGTGGTGATCGGCGCCATAGGTGCCGGCAAAGAGGCGGCGGAGTCGATTTTGCGCTATATTGAAAAACGCGATATGGCTGCAGGCCGTGAGCCGGTGGTAAATGAAAACCCGGTTTACCGGCCCATCCCGGAAGACGAACCCATCGTGCAACGCGCCAGAATGCCCGAACTTGCCGTTGATAAGCGCAAAGGCAATTTTGATGAAGTGGAACTGGGTTATGCTGAAGCGGAAGGCCGGGCGGAAGCCGCCCGCTGCCTGAACTGCGGCTACTGCTGCGAGTGCTATCAGTGCGTGGATGCCTGCCTGGCCAATGCAATTGATCACAGCCAGCAGGTCCAGGAGAAGGAAATCGATGTCGGCTCTGTTATTCTTACGACCGGCAGCGAGCCTTATGACCCCGCCCACCTTGAAAATGTCTATCATTACAAAACCAGCCCCAACGTGCTGACCAGCCTGGAATTTGAACGCATCCTGTCCGCCTCGGGCCCGACCATGGGACATCTGCAACGACCTTCGGACGGTAAAGATCCCAAAAAGGTCGCCTGGCTGCAATGCGTCGGCTCAAGAGATACGAACCAATGCGGCAACAGTTACTGCTCGTCGGTTTGCTGCATGTACGCCATTAAAGACTCGATGATTGCCAAAGAACATGCCGAGGAAGATCTGGATTGTGTGGTCTTCAACATGGATATCCGCACCTTTGGCAAAGATTACGAAAAATACTATAACCGCGCCAAAGATGCCGGCATCCGCTTTATCAAATCGCGGATTCATTCGATCGACGAAATCGGGGATACCGGAAATTTAAGCATTCGCTACATGGATGATGCCGGCCAGTTGCAGGTCGAAGAATTTGATATGGTGGTGCTGTCGGTCGGCCTGCAGGTACCGGAGTCGACCGTTCAGCTGGCCGAGCGCCTCGGCGTTGAGCTCAACGATTCCCGGTTTGCCGTTTCACACCCATTTGCGCCGGTCGAAACCACGCGGCCCGGTGTTTACGCCTGCGGGGTGTTTCAGGAACCCAAGGACATTCCCAGCTCCGTTACAGAGGCCAGCGCAGCGGCCTGTACGGCCGGCGCGAGCCTGGGTGCAGCCCGCAATTCCCTGACCCGCAGTGTTGAAATTCCGCAAGAGA
>JBFFCW010000306.1:0-5204 GCA_041559695.1 Desulfobacterales bacterium | reverse complement strand
TGCGAAGGAGAAATTTGGTCTCGAAATCCTCAAATATACGGTCGCCGAAAAGACCGTAGTATGCCGAGGTGAGACTGCCGCCCGAAACCGAACTGATCAGATCAACCTCGTCTAACAGGCGGCGCTGCTTTCCGTCCACGGCAATCTGAGTATCGGCCAGCGCTTGCAGAATCCCGTACGATAATGCCGCGGCACGGGTTCCGCCCCCCGAAAAGGTCAGAATCAGCAAAAGCGCATCAGATTTTTCCGATCCCGCCGTGTTTCGCAGGGAATAGCGTTCAACCGATTTGACGGTTTCAATCTTGCTGTTGACCGCGTAATGGGCCGTGCAGGCCGTCAGAACGAGGAGAATCATGAGACCCGCAAAAATATTCAATACGGCTGTTTTGGATACGTTCAGATATCTCATTTAAAATGCCCTGTGAGAGAATCGAGCAGCAAGAGGGCTGGGCTCTGCTTCATTTTCCCTGTTGCATCGGGCGTTAATCCCCCCATCAAAGTTTGGCCGTATTTTCCATTTTTCCGTCTTTTAGCATCCATAGCGGCGCTGCGACCATCGCGCTCAGTTTGATGGCCAGCGGCAGCCAGCCCAACAGGTCGGCTGTCGGTACCGTAATGAAATCAAGGTGGAGCAAAACGCTGACGGCCACGGTGCTGCCGATGTAGGCGGCTAAAAAGTACCAGCCCAGCCGAAAGCGTTGCTGGAGAATCTGGCCGGACCCCGGGCATAACCACCCGAGCCCGAAGAGTGCAGCGCCGTATGCTGCTGAAGGCCTGGACCACCGGGTATCTGCTTTAAGAAGCCCTTGCCGCAGCGCGGTAAGCGAGCCGGCGATGGCAACATATTTGACAGACGCCTGACACAGTTTGCCAAAACTAAGGTTCACTCTGGCCATCAGTCTGTGAACGACGTCGACCACCGCCAGGGGGTTATTGGGCGTCAGCTGCCCGCTGCTGGCCAGATCGGAGAGGCTGTGGAACAGCTGAATGTAAACCGGCACCATTGCCAAAAGTCCCAGCAGGTAGGCGGCAAATAGCAGATACCCGTACCGCCGGGAGCCGGTGTAGACTTGTCCGGCACCGGGACAGAACCAGGAAATCGCCGCCGCCCACGCAACACTTGCCGGGGGCGGTCCGCCATTCCGCTGCCGTTGTTCGGTTGCCACATCGACAGCGGAAATCATGGCCCACAACCAGATAAAGTATAAACCGAAGAAATAAACCCCCATGGAAAAGAAGGGCACCTGCGGCATTACGAAAGGCGCGGCCCCGGTGAGGCTGCCAAAAATCTGGTTCACAATCGCACTCAGAATTACAAACAGCATCCGGGCCAACCCGACGGTAAAAAAAAGAAAGAGCGCAGCAGTTACCAGGCCGCGTATGCGGGAACCGGCATAGAACTCTCCCAGGCCGGGGGCGCAGGCACCGTATGCAAAGGCGCGATGGACGCTTATGGGCTGCGCTGCGGGCGAAGACAATTCACCGGTATTGTTGTCACCTGGCGGGGTCATTTTTAATTATAGGAATGCCCTTGATCACAAATCAAGATTTTATCCGTTTTTTCCTCAGCGCTTCTGCAAACGGATTGTTAAAGGCGGTGTTCCTTGTTCGCTTCTTTTTTCTTTTTGCGACTTCATTCTTGCGGGGTGCCTTTTCCGGCTGTGGTGCGGCTGTCGGGGCATTGGGCTGCGGTTTCATCGACAATGAGATCCGCTTGCGCTCCAGATCAACCGCGAGTACCCGCACTTTCACCTTCTGCTGCACGTTTACATAATCGGCTGGATCCTTAACAAAGCTGTCGGACAATTCACTGATATGCACCAGCCCGTCTTGATGGACACCGATGTCGACGAATGCACCGAAAGCGGTCACATTTGTGACGATTCCCGGCAGCGTCATCCCCGGCTCGAGATCGGATAGCTGGTTGACGCCTTCGGCGAATTCGACGGCCTCAAATGCCTGACGCGGATCACGCCCCGGTTTGGCCAGTTCAGCCAGAATGTCCATCAGGGTCGGCCGGCCGATCTGATCGGTGACATACCTGGACACCTCTATTTTTGATCTCAAACTCGCATCGGCCATCAAATCAGCAACCGCACAGTTCTGATCGCGGGCCATGGCATCCACTACCGGATAGCTCTCCGGATGAACGGCACTGGCATCCAGTGGATTGGCGCCATCGTGAATTCTTAAAAAACCGGCCGATTGCTCATAGGCTTTGGGCCCGATGCGGGGAACCGTTTTTAGTTCCGCCCTGGAATTAAAGCGGCCGTTTTCATTGCGGTACGTTACGATATTTGAAGCCAGCTGGGGCCCGAGCCCCGATACATAGGCCAGCAATTCGGCGCTGGCGCGGTTTAGGTCCACACCGACGGCATTCACGCAGCTGATCACAACGTCATCCAGGGCCAGTTTCAGGGCAGACTGATCGACATCGTGCTGGTATTGGCCCACCCCGATTGATTTCGGGTCGATTTTAACCAGCTCCGCCAGCGGGTCCATCAGGCGCCGGGCGATAGAAACGGCGCCGCGTATGGTTAAATCCAGTTCGGGGAACTCACGGCGGGCAGCCGCCGACGCGGAATACACCGAAGCGCCGCTCTCATTTACAAGAATAACCGGTATTTTTTTTAGGGCATCGATTTTGCGAATCAGCGCCTCGGTCTCTCTGCCCGCTGTTCCGTTTCCGACCGCGACCGCTTCGATCCGGTGGTGCTGAGCCAGGTTGATAATGGTTTCAGCGGCTTGCCGGTCCTGCTTTTCATTCATGTGGGCATAAATCGTGTCGTAGTGCAGCAGTTTCCCCTGGCGGTCCAGGCAGACCAGCTTACAGCCGGTTCGGAAACCCGGATCGATTCCCATGACCCTTTTGGGGCCCAGCGGTGGTGCCAGCAGCAGCTGGCGCAGGTTGCGGGCGAACACCTCGATGGCCTGTTTTTCGGCACGCTGTTTGGTGGCGAGTCGAATTTCCGTTTCCATGGAATGTGACAGCAGCCGTTTAAAACAGTCCTGCACGGCCAGTTTAACCTGCATCGCTGCGGCGCTGTCGCCTCTGACAAAAAGTGTTTCGAGCAGCCCCAGGGCGTCCGGTTCCGGCGGTGCGATACTCAGATTGAGGACCGTTTTTTTTTCCCCGCGGCGCATGGCCAATATGCGGTGGGAGGGGGCCTGATCGGCCGCTTCCTGCCAGTCAAAATAATCTCTGTATTTAGCGCCTTCAGCTTCCTTTCCCGAAATCACCCGGGCATGTATGATGCCTTTTGTAAAATACAAATCACGCATTTTTTCACGTGACGCGGGATCCTCGTTGATGATTTCAGCGATGATATGCCGCGCTCCGTCCAGCGCATCGTCTGCTGATCTCACATCTTTTTCAGGGTCGACAAATTCGGCGGCAAGCTGGAGGGGATCCTGCTCGGTTTGCTCCAGGATGTTAAGCGCCAGGGGTTCCAGGCCTTTTTCGCGGGCAATCATGGCTTTTGTCCTGCGCTTGGGCCGGTAGGGCAGGTATATGTCTTCCAGCAGTGCCATATTGGCCGCTGAGATCACTTTTTGCTTCAGTTCATCGGTAAGGTGACCATGGGTTTCAAGAGATCTGAGTACAGCCGCCTTGCGGGCGTCGAGTTCTTCGAGATGGCTCAGGCGGTCTCTGATGGCGGTGATGGCCACCTCATCGAGGTTGCCTGTGGCTTCTTTACGATAGCGGGCGATGAATGGGATGGTGGCCCCCTGTCTCAGCAGGCTCACCGTGGCCTGCACCGCCGCAGGCTGGAGTGCGATTTCATTCGCGATTCCGGAAATATGGTCTGGTGTCATGGACGCCCTTTCCCTGACGGGCTAAATCAAAATTACGCTGAATGTTGAAATGAGCTATCTTTTGTACCTTATGCTCAAATGGCTGACCGCCTTGCCTAGCGCCTTTCTTAATTCCTTGCCCCTGCCTTCTTGGGATAGGTATTGCTTTATGATATCCTTTTTCAGCTCTGCGCTGCCCGACTTTCCGTCTTTGAGGAGGGTTGCCCGATAAAAGTTCTTTTTTTTGCTCTGCTCAACCGCCACTACCTGGACACTTTTATCTATCTTCTGGACCTCTTTTCGCAAAGTCTCTTCAATCAGTTTAACCGTCATTTCTGGCATCTTTTAATCCCTTTTAATGATGGAAATGAAAAAAATGAGCGTCGCGTTTTGTCATTGCTAAAACGAAAGGTAAATAAAAACGAATTGACCTTCGTTGATATCAATGGTGAGGTCGCCACCTCTTGACTCGGCATAGACAATCCATGCCGGCCTGTCACCCGGCCCGCATTCTAAATTCGGATACGATTCGCCGGTTTTACCCTGGTACCAGGACAGCAGCATCGGATCATCGCAAATCTCTTTGGCCTTTTGCCTGGCAATATCCCCTGCCGCTGCGAAATCAAGGTCATGCTTATCGATTTTCAACTTGATGTGCTTGCCCGGATAATCTTCGATATTCGGTTTTATCAAATCCATTGTCCTAGAATCCATAAATAATTGAGAAAGTCAATGCGTTTGAAATAAGAAGGCTTTGGGAGACGGAAGGTCAAAGAATGGCAGGTGTTCACCGTCTCCGGGTTCCCATTAAAATTTCAATATTTCACGAGTCTCTCCATTCACCTGTAGCCGGCATATTTTTCCGGCAGAAAAGAATTTTTTGCTTGAATTGCCAATTATTTGACGTTCCGCCTATCCCATATGCATAACTGAACCTCTCAAGTAATCATAATATTTAGGGATTAAGCGATCCATTTTTTTTAATCTTCTGGCATATAGTTTGCGCCTTGGTTCATAATCGAAATTCCGGAATGCACTTCTTGATCTGAATGCAGTTCTCATTCTGTTTAATGGGAATCCATCTCAACAATAGGATGTTGGCTCAAGATCGCGGCGGGGCCGAATTTTCCCGCTGCGCAGGACTTCCCGTCTGACCGCAAAATCTCTGTGGGTCGTAAACCGCAGGTCCGCCTGAGGCGGATTGAGGATTTCAAACAAGGCACCAACAAAGATATTGGGCCAAAAGACATTTTTGAGATGGGTTCTAACAAAAATTGGAGGCTGAAGGTATGATATTGAATCAGGACAGCGAGGTAAAAATTAATCGTAACGAATTCGATGCTGCGGAAAATGCGGAGGATAATCAGCAACTTGAAGAGCTTCAAACGAAACCGGAAGCCCCCGGAACC
>JBFFCW010000305.1:0-5205 GCA_041559695.1 Desulfobacterales bacterium | reverse complement strand
TCGATTATATTTTTAATATCGTTGACCGCCAAGGGGTCAACTCCGGCAAACGGTTCGTCCAGGAGAATAAATGAAGGATTGGTGGCAAGTGATCGTGTAATTTCAAGCCGTCTTTTTTCTCCTCCAGATAACAGGCTGGCTCTTTGTTCGGAGAGATGTTTAATGCCGAGCTCTTCAAGAAGCATGTCAGCCCGATCTTCCCGTTTTGCATCCGAGTTTGGCAGAATTTCAAGAATCGCCATTATGTTCTGCTTTACCGACAGCTTTCGGAAGATAGATGTGTCTTGGGGAAGATATCCGACACCTTTGCGTGAACGGACGTGCATAGGGTAATCAGTTATATCTTCATCGTCAAGCAGCACATTGCCACCATCAGGCTTCACCATTCCTACCGTCATATAGAACGTTGTCGTCTTACCCGCTCCGTTGGGTCCCAGTAAGCCGACAACATCGCCACTTTTTACATCCAGGCTGACAGAATTTACAACCTGCCGCCCGCCATATTTTTTGATAAGATTTTGAAGATACAGGGTTGTCATCTTATTATTGTACCTGCGGCAATTCGCCGGAGGCGAATCTTCGAGCTCGACAATCACTCAATTCAGGTTTTTGGTGCTTTATTGTGCGCCGCCGGTGGAGCGACTCAAATAATCTATTTTAGATGAGATGCTCGAAAAATGCAACCATTTCAAAGGGTCCAGATACAGCCGATTCAGCTATCGATCCCTTTAGAACCCATCTCAAAAATGTCTTTTGGCCCAAAATCCTATTTTTGAGATGGATCCTGCTTGCCTTTTGCAGCAGGTTGCAATATGGCCTTGATCCGATTTTCCCCGCTGCTTTCTACGGTCAATTTTCCTTCGCTGCGATGTAGCGTAAATTTTGCCCCGGAAATCGAATGGCCTCCCTGGCTGACTTTGGATTGCTCACCCAGCAAAAAAAGAACCTTTGATTTTATTGTATATTCAGCTCTATCCGTTTCAGCGATGAGATTGTCGGTTACGATTTTTACATGTCCGTTTGCGATGATTTTTTCGATGGTTACCTTTTCAATGTCACGGGTCTTATTTTTTATGGCATCCGGATCGTAAATAATTTTAAGGCGGTCTGAAGTAATTACGGCTCCCACCTGGGTGGCTTTGACGTTTCCGATAAATTCAATTTCTCCGGCATCCACTTCGGCATTGAGTTTATCGGACGTAATCCGAATTCGGTTGTTTATATTCGGGTTATTTTCATCAATGGCTTCAGATGCCGCAGCGGCTGCAGGTGCGCCGGTAAACACCGTCAACATGATGAGTGCCTGCAGGACACTGATGAATATGAGCCGTTTACCCATTCTATAGTGTAAAATTATTATCAAGCGTGGTTTCAACGCTTCCTTCCAGAGTGACTTTTTGGGCATTGAGATCAAATGATAGGGTATCCGCTGTTAAATGCACAGCGGGTCCGGAAATCGTTACCGGCGCTGTCGAATACAATACGCGTTTATCGTTGGCGTAATTCAGTCGTTCAGTTAGCAGCTTGTATTCCTTGTTTATTACCACGACATTACCGGAGACTTCAATGTCATTTGAGTCCGTGTTCAATATGCCTTTGTCGGCTGCAAGGGTAATTTCACTCGTTTCGTCCATAAAAAAGGTGACCTTGAGGTCTTTTAGGACCATTTGGCTGGTTTTACCAATATAATTGGCCGAACCGGCTTCCAGGCTCCATTCCTTTTTTCCTTTACGGGTTGCCGTATGATGAATTTTACCAATTGACAGGGTGGCATCCGGCTCAACCGACTCCGGGATCGATTCGGAGACCGTTGAATCCTGCTGAAAAACGATGTAAATCCAGATAACGCTGCCGAGCGTAATGAATATGGTTGTCAGCAGAAATATTTTTAATTTTTTAGGTTTTTTATAATCAGCTGCCATGGATATTCTTTCTTCCAGTTAAAATGCCGGACCCAATTCCGCCCCGCGCCCAATCTTATCCATCAGATTATTTATCTTCAGATTTCGAAGATTTACACAGATTTAAAAAATTATAAAGCAATTCTTGAACATTTATTTCTGCGTAATCTGCGTAATCTGTGGATTATGAATGCAGATTTCACTGCCGGGAGGAAACACAGGAGTTTTCAAAATTGGGGAAAAATATTTATCCTGTGTACCGTTAAAAGTCAAGAAACTAAAAGAGGCCTTGATTCTCTATAGCTGAACTGTTAATAAAGTAAGTTTGATTAATGCATGAGAGTGGAGTGTAACCCTTTGAAAGAAAAAAGTAAAAGTAAAAAAGGATGGTTTGTGGGCATCGCCGTCGCCATTCTGTTGCTGCCGGTTGTATGGCTTTTGCTGGTTCGGCTGGAAGGTCAAAAACCTGAAATTGTTTTTGAGCAGGCATCGATATTTATTGGAAAGTCTCATGATTTTTCTCTTTCGATATCGGATCCGAACAGCGGTTTGCGCAAAATTTGGGTCGCGATGATCCAAAATGGAAAAGAGGTTATCCTGACCGAGCAAGATTTTCCATCAGCTGGAATTTTTAGCGGCGGAGAAGTTAAATCCAAATCGCTGAACATCCCATTTGAGCCTCAAAAACATGAATTCTCTGACGGAAAGGCCATCTTGCGCCTGGCGGTATGGGATTATTCATGGCGCGGGTGGTGGCAAGGAAATCAGGTCTATCTTGAAAAGAACCTGGCGATCGATACGCAACCGCCGGAGATTGAAGTGATCAGCACGCAGCACAACCTCTCTCAGGGCGGGGCCGGGCTTGTGATCTACCGTACTTCAGAAGATTGCCGACTCAGCGGCGTTCACGTGGGCGACAATTTTTTTCCCGCGTATGCCGGCTATTATAAAGACCCCCGCATACGACTGGCATTCATCGGGCTCGGTTACCAGCAGGGCCCGGGAACCCAGATTTGGATCAAAGCTGTTGATGAAGCCCAAAACAGCGCCAAAGCCGGGGTCAAGCATTATATTCGCAAAAAAGTCTTTAAGCACGATAACATCCGGATATCGGATCGATTTTTGAACTCGAAAGTGCCCGAATTTGAGAATACGATTTCGCTGGATTTGAGCGGATCGCTGGTGGATAAATTTTTAAAGATCAACCGGGATTTACGCAAAGCAAATTATCAGGAATTAAGCGAACTGGCGCAAACGACAGACACCACCAAACGCTGGAGCGGCAAGTTCCTGCGAATGCCCGGAGCGGCGAATCAGGCGGGATTTGCCGACCATCGCACCTATAAATACAACGGCAAGATAATTGACCGACAGGTTCATCTGGGGCTGGATCTGGCCTCGGTTACCCATGCACCGGTGCCGGCAGGCAACAGCGGCGTCGTTGCCTTCAGCGGTCCCTTAGGCATTTACGGAAAAACGGTTTTGATTGATCACGGATTCGGCCTGTTCAGCATGTATGCCCACTTAAACCGCAGCGATGTCAGCAAAGGGCAAGAGGTGTCAAAAGGCGATATACTGGGCCGTACCGGCAGCACCGGGCTTGCGGGAGGTGACCATCTGCATTTTAGCATTCTGGTAAATAACACCTTTGTCAATCCCATCGAATGGTGGGATGCGGCCTGGATAAAAAATAATATTTTATCGAAAATCGAAGCGGTGCCCTCGGCCCCGGCTCTCAAATAGTTGCGCAGCGGGCTACGGCTCCTCAGGTTGATATGTTAGCTGGTTAGATGTCGGCGTCTGGTTAAATCGTTGAATGTTGATCGGTTAAATTGTTTATCTGTAGTCCATTGGTTAAATAGTCGAATAGTTAATTAGTTAATGGATTCAATCCCTTTTAAACTAATTGACCAATTGCCCATTTAACTATGCCCAAAACTTTTCGCGCCTTTATTGCAATTGATCTGCCCGAAAGCGTCAAGTCCTTTCTGAGCGAGGCTCAGGAGGCACTCAAGTTGTACGGGTTTCGGGTCAAATGGGTCCGGCCGCAGAACATTCATCTGACGCTTAAATTTTTAGGGGATACGGCTGCAGCCGATACCGATAAAATCGCTGAGGCGATGACGCTGGCAGCTAGGAACTGTCCAGTTGTGTCCCTGACGGCTAAAGGGGTCGGGGTTTTCCCAAATGTCAGGCGGCCGCGGGTCATATGGGCGGGCCTGAACGGACAGATTGAGATCCTGGCAAATTTACAGCAGATGCTTGACGCGCATTTGGCGGATTTGGGTTTTGCCACAGATACCCGGGCTTTTAAATCCCATTTGACATTGGGGCGCGTCAAAGGGAAAATCGCCTCGGACAGAATGATAGCTGCGATTGACAAACTAAAGGAATTCGAATCTGAATCGTTTGAAACCCACCAGGTCATTTTGTTTAAAAGCGAGTTACGGCCCAGCGGGGCGGTTTATACCAAGGTCCGCAGGATTGCCTTCCAGGGGCAATCGAAAAAAGGTTGAGCCCGTTTCCCGTTAGCCCGTTTGCCGGTTAAAAGAATTACGATCCGACAGTATGCCTTTTGACGGGCCTAACCGGCTAAACCGGCAACCGGCACCCTGACCGTGTGATCACCTAATTTTGAGGCGGCACCTGGGAGAAAAACAAAATTATGTTGACAATTGGCAATAATTTAACAGGAGGGCGTTATGACTATTTCACCGGATAAGGAAAAAGCATTAGAAACTGCTATGACCCAGGTCGAACGTCAATTTGGTAAAGGTTCCATTATGAAACTGGGAAGCCGTCCGGTAGTCGATGTGCCGGTTATTTCCACCAGTTCGCTTGCCCTTGACAAGGCGCTGGGAATCGGCGGGTTGCCGCGGGGAAGAGTTATTGAAATATACGGCCCTGAAGCTTCCGGTAAAACCACGCTTGCACTGCATGCGGTAGCCGAAGCCCAAAAGAAAGACGGCATTGCCGCTTTTATCGATGCGGAGCATGCGCTGGATACCGCTTATGCCAAAAGACTCGGGGTCAATTGTGACGATCTGCTCGTTGCTCAGCCGGATACCGGCGAACAGGCGCTTGAAATTGCGGATATGCTGGTAAGAAGCGGTGCCATTGATGTCCTGGTGATTGACTCGGTGGCCGCCCTCGTGCCGCGTGCAGAAATTGAGGGCGAGATGGGTGACTCCCATATGGGCCTTCAAGCCCGGCTGATGTCACAGGCGATGCGCAAGCTGACCGGCACCATCAGCAAAACCATGACTTCGATTATTTTTATCAACCAGATCCGGATGAAAATCGG
>JBFFCW010000304.1:0-5206 GCA_041559695.1 Desulfobacterales bacterium | reverse complement strand
TTTTAAAATCTTGGTCCTCAGGCTTGGTTTGACAATCACTATCTCAGCCTTATCCAGCGTAATAACGCCTTTGCCCTTGATATTACGACCCTTGAGTTGTTGGATAAGATCATCGGTGTCTTTGGCAATCAGGTCAATGATGTTTTCTTTTAACGCCTCTGTTTCGGTTACCGAAACACTTTCCCGGATGGCCTGCTCGACCCATTCCGTATTGCGCCCGCGTTCTTCGGCAACACTCTTGGCATGGGCGACCATATCGTTGATCACCTTTTCGGACATCTTGCCGCTGATATCCTTGCCTCCGGCACCAACGGGATGGGCCGCCCCGATGTTGGTGCTGGGAGCCATGGCGGCAACGTCAGCCGCCATGGTAATCATGACACCGGCCGAGGCCGCCCGGGCCCCGGCCGGCGAAACATAAACAACGACCGGTACTTGACTGCCAAGAATATCCTGAATGATCAGTCGCATGGATTCGGCCAGCCCGCCGGGCGTATCCAGTTCAATGATAATGCAGGCCGCTTCTTCTGCTTCGGCCTTTTCAATGCTGTTTTTGATAAATTCCGCAGTCCCCGGACTGATCGCATCGGCGACTTTAACGATGTAAATATCGCCTTTGGCAGCCCAGGCCGTGTTTACAACAAAAAAAACGCAAAAGGGTAACAACAGTGCAACCCAAAATTTAAGTTTCATATCGATATTCCTTCATTAGCATCTTCATATCTTCCCACACATCTCGCTTTTTTTCGGAATTGCGCAGAAGATAAGCCGGATGGTAGGTTGCAAGCAATTTTAGGCCCTTATAATCATGAAAACGCCCTCTGAGTCGGGAAATGGGCACAGCTGTATGTAAAAGCGTTTGGGCTGCTACAGCGCCCAATGCGCAGATAAAGCCCGGCCGGATGGCGGTAATCTGGCGATCTAAAAATTGAAAACAGGTCTTAATTTCATCAGGCTGCGGGTTGCGATTTCGCGGCGGGCGACACTTGACAATGTTACAAATGTATACCTGTTCGCGGCGCAGGTGAATGGCTTCGATAATTTTGGTCAGCAACTGCCCCGCCGGACCGACAAAAGGCTCCCCCTGCTGATCTTCTTCAAAACCCGGGCCTTCCCCAACAAATACGAGTTTAGCCGAAGGACTGCCAGAGCCGAAGACAATGTTTTTGCGATCCTCGGCCAGCCTGCAGCGTTGACAATCTCCCAGGTCCAGGCGAATATCCTGCAGGGTTTCGCAAATCTGCTGGGGTACTGCGCCCCAGCCGGCCAGTTTTTCAAGGCTGCTGTCGCTGCAGTCAAACCCCCGGTGCCCTTTGCCTGCTAAATCTTGCAGGGTATGCGTTAACACATCGATCGATTTTATTATTTCAGATCTTGATGTCACTGCAAACCGTTATTGCTTGTTTTTGGTGCGTTTCGGAGCTGCAACGCTCAACACCTTGGCAACTATCCGATCAAGCAGGATGTGGGCAACCTCCATTTTGTCCATCGTGGGCAATGTTTCGGCGGTGCCGTCTTTAAAGAAAAGCGTAACCGTGTTGGTATCTGCCTCAAAACCGGAATCCGCCGACCCCACCAGATTGCCCGCAATGATATCGAGGTTTTTTTCAGCCAGTTTTTGGGTAGCGTTTTTCTCCAGGTCCCTGGTTTCGGCGGCAAATCCCACCAGGATCTGATGCTTTTTTTTCTGGCCAAGTGTCTTTAAAATATCTTTATTTTGCTGCAGCCGCAACACCATTTCACTTTTGCCCTTTTTGACCTTATGGGCTTTACTTTCTTTGGGGCCGTAATCGGAAACCGCTGCGCTCTTGATGATCACATCCGCATTTTCCATCAGCTGAAAAACCTGGTGCGCCATCTCTGCTGCCGTACGAACCCTGATCGTGGTCACATTCATCGGATCGGCCAGATGCGTCGGGCCGGAAATGAGCGTAACTTCAGCGCCGCGATGCTCTGCCGCTCTGGCAACCGAAAAGCCCATTTTTCCCGATGAAGGATTGCTGATGAATCTTACCGGATCAATGGGTTCGATGGTGGGACCGGCGGTGACCAGTATTTTTTTCCCGGCCAGGTCCTTGGGTGACAGGCAACCGAGAAATCGATCAAAAATTGTTTCCGGTTCGGGGAGCCTTCCCGGGCCGGTGGTGCCGCAGGCTAACTGGCCGGAGCCGGGTTCCATTAGAAAATATCCATCGGACCTGAGGGTGTCAAGATTTCGTTGAACTGCCTGGCTGGCGTACATGTGGGTGTTCATGGAAGGGCAAATCAGAACCGGGGATGTTACCGCCAGCATAAAGGTGCTCAAGGGGTCATCGGCAATGCCGTTTGCCAGTTTTCCAATCATATTTGCCGTGGCCGGGGCAATAATGACACCATCCGTCTCGCGGGCCCAATCAATGTGCCGCAGAGACGCTTCACTGCTTTCTTGAAACATATCCCTGAAAACCGGCTGACCCGACAGGGCCTCAAACGTCAGTGCCCCGACAAACCATTGAGCGTTTTTGGTTAAGATCACCCGCACCTCGGCGGCTGCCTTTTTTAAAAGTCTCAAGATTTCGATGCTTTTATAGGCCGCAATACCGCCGCAGACAGCCAATATCACTTTTTTATTTTTAATTCCGTTTTTCATTTTGGTTTACGCATTCACTTATGGACCCATCGAGCCTTACCAATATGGCGTACAGGGCAAATGGCGGCTTTACGCCGGACTGACTGTTGGTTATTTTAACAGGCCGGTTTTGCTGCCCTGGGTGGTTGGGGCCACCCAAATTTCTACATAGGTGCTAAAGCGCTCGTCGGTGATATTCATCACGCACCAGCGATGGGCTTTTTGAAACAGCAGCATGGTTCGCTCGGACTTAAATGAGCTGATCATATGCCAGTTATCCTTGGTCATGTTCTTTTCAAAAAAGGATATTAATGAACTGGTTTCAATACGGCCATTCAGAACCAGTACGCCGGCAGAAAAACCTTCGGTTTGGTAAATAAAAGATGATTTTTTGTCGACCTTGAGCTCTTTGGGAACCAGAACATCGCCAAAATCATAATACAGGGCCGGCACCCCGGAGGCGCTTTTCGCTGAAGGCGCTGTGGCTTTGTTGTCCTTTTTGGTTAACGACGAACAGCCGCCGATCGAAATGATCGTTGCGATTGTTAGTCCTAAAACGACTAGCCACATCCTTTTTGGTGCATCACTGATTGCCATTTATCCTCCTTAAATTAATTTTGATTGAGCAAGATACCATTCATAGGTGCTTTTAATGCCTTCGCGCAAATTGATGCGGGGCGCCCATCCCAGCTGGGTTAAGCGGGATATATCCAGCAATTTACGAGGGGTGCCATCCGGCATCGAGCTGTCCCAGCTAACCGCACCATCATAACCGACGACTTCCTGGACGATTTCCGCCAGCTCCGCGATATGAAAATCTTTGCCGCTGCCCACATTAATATGCGACACCCGGTCTTGCTTTTCGGGTCCGGAATTCGACAAACCCGAATGGCTCTTGTGGGTCGGTCGATTCGATGGTTCAACAGACACAGCACAAGCGGCCGCATAAGTATCATCCCCCAGATTAAACAAAAACAGGCAGGCGGAGGCCAGATCATCGACGTGCAAAAATTCCCTTTTGGGCCGCCCGCTGCCCCATAGACGGACGGCAGGTGGCCGTCGAGAATCGGATGCCCGGGTACCGCAAGATTTCTTCAATTCCCGTTGCAAGTCGAGCGAAATTGGGCCAAATAGCGTTTGGTCCTTCTGAATGCTCCCCCAATCGCCGTTACCGGCAAGTTTGGCCAGATGAAATTTACGGATCATGGCCGGCAGAACATGTGAATCTTCCAGGTCAAAATTATCATTTGGCCCATAGAGATTGGTGGGCATTACCGAACGGTAATGCGTTCCATACTGGCGGTTGTACGACTCACATAGCTTGAGGCCGGCTATTTTCGCAATGGCATAGGGTTCATTGGTGGCTTCCAGGCTGCCGGTCAAAAGTTGCTCTTCAGACATCGGCTGTTCGGCATACTTGGGGTAAATACATGAACTGCCCAAAAATAACAACCGTTGCACTCCCGATCGGTAAGCTGCATGAACCACATTGGTCTGAATCATGATGTTTTCAAAAATAAATTCGGCCCGCTGGGTGTGATTGGCATGGATACCGCCAACCTTTGCTGCGGCTAAAATAACCGCATCGATTTTTTCATTTTCAAAAAAATGGTGCACCGCTGTTTGATTGACAAGATCCAGTTCGTCATGGGAGCGGGTGATGATGCGGCGATAATTGTCAGCCTGCAACCGGCGGTAGATCGCTGAGCCGACCATCCCTCTGTGACCGGCCAGGAAAATGCGGGAATGCTTCGGCAAAGTGCTTGAATGTTCATGAGCACCGGAAATTTGTGATCTGGGTTCAGTCATGTTTTCGTATTCCACCGAGTATTTAACGGCCCGACATTATTCGGCCTGCTGGTAGGTTTGAAAGCCTTCTTGCCGGCACAGCTCATCTTTTTCCGCCTCTAATAAATCCATGGCCACCATTTCTTTTACCAATTCCGCAAAGGTGGTTTTGGGTTCCCATCCCAGCTGCTGCCGGGCCTTGGAGCTGTCGCCCAGCAGTGTATCGACTTCCGTCGGGCGAAAATAACGCGGGTCAATGAGCACCAGCTCGCTGCCGCTTTTTTCATCAATCCCTCTTTCTTTCGACCCCTGCCCTTCCCAGCGAATGGAGATACCCACCTCTTTGGCCGCCAGTTCGATAAATTCGCGCACTGAATGCTGCTGGCCGGTCGATATGACATAATCATCGGGCTGGTCCTGCTGGAGCATCAACCACTGCATTTCGACGTAATCCCTGGCGTGACCCCAGTCCCGGCGGGCCTCGAGATTGCCGATGTAAAGTTTTTCCTGCAGGCCCTTGCTAATGCGGGCCAGGGCACGTGTGATTTTGCGGGAAACAAAGGTTTCACCCCGAATGGGGGATTCATGATTAAACAAAATACCATTGCAGGCATACATTCCATACGCCTCGCGGTAATTGACCGTAATCCAGTATGCATAAAGTTTGGCCACGCCATAGGGTGAGCGGGGATAAAAGGGTGTGGTTTCAGTTTGCGGTGTCTCCCGGACCCGCCCATAGAGTTCGGATGTGGAGGCCTGGTAGAAGCGGGTTTTATCAATGAGATCCAGTATGCGAATGGCCTCCAGCAG
>JBFFCW010000303.1:0-5226 GCA_041559695.1 Desulfobacterales bacterium | reverse complement strand
GTTTTCACCAATTGTCTTGAAATAGCGGATGGAAAACTCACAGGAAAGATTAAAGGCGATATTATCGACGGCCAGAAAAAAGCCGAAATTTTGAAAACCATTGCCCAGGTCGAAAATATCAGCCTGCAGCAGACGATCGCGGTCGGCGATGGCGCCAATGATTTACCAATGATCAGTATCGCCGGCCTGGGCGTGGCGTTTAACGCCAAATCCATTGTAAAGGAAAATGCACAGCGCAGTATTTCCAGTGTGGGATTGGACGGTTTGCTGTATCTAATGGGACTTAGCGAAAGAGAGATCCGGCAGTAATAAAACTTCCCGCAGCCCCGCCAATGCGGGACAGGGGGCTCAGAGGCGGAGGTGAATAATCGGGCGATGGACCCGTGGCTTCCTACCCGGCTTTTCTGTTCATTACTTCTGTCTCGGCGAAAAATGAAATCATATCCTTAAGGTGCCTGGGCAGATGGTTAAACCTCACACCGATGGCATCGGCAAGGCTCCAGATAATTTGACCCGCCAAATCAATATGTTTACGGGAAAAGGGATTAAAGAACGTTAAGTTGATTTGCTGGCCGACCGGGAACGGTTCACTGGTTTCAATGTAGGCACCGAAGGAATTTATATCCAGAATAAAACTATTATAGTTTCGTTGCTCCATTGTGTAGTAGACCGGTATCAGACAGGGGTTGCGGGGCTTTGTGCGTTTATCAACAATGTCTTTGGCATGGTTTAATAACACCAATTGCTGTGCTTCTGACATATCCAAAATCAGCATTAACAGGCGTGAAAAACTGGTACTGTATCGCTTGATTTTTTGTTTGCCGATAAGCTTATCTGCATCCATGTTCGTCACCTTCCTGAATCGACCATAAGGCTGCACAGAAAATTCATGCAAAAATTATGCAAGTCGCTGGGAAAAATTTAATCGATAAAATTCAATGAGTTTAAAAATCCGGCCGGATTTGAAGGGGAAAAATTGAGAAGATTATTTCTTAATTTTATGAGTTTAATTTCATAAAAACGTTATCAGATTGTCATTGAAAATTTGGGCCTGCTCAATATTGGATAGATGGGCCGCATCCGGAATCACCACCAGCTTCGAGCCTTTAATTTGCGCATGCATGGCTTCAGATGCCGCCACCGGCGTGCCGGGATCATCGGCCCCGACCATAATCAGGGTGGATGTCCGAATGGCCGATAACCGGTCCAAATAATTAAGCCGGCGTATGGCTTCACTGCAGCCGACATAACCGGCAACCGGTGTGTTTAAAATCTGTTGGCGGATTTGATCGATCTCAGGAGGGTTCTGTTCAAGATAATTGGGCGTAAACCAGCGTTCTAGTGTTGATTCGGCCACAGCCTGCATGCCATCGTTTTGGGCTGCATTGATGCGCTCCTGCCAGATCGGCTGAGCTTCATCGGGAATTATGGCAGCTGTGTCCGCCAACACCAGGCGTTCAATGCGATCGGGGTGGCTTAACATCAGGCCCTGCCCGATCATGCCGCCCATGGACAGACCGACCCAACAGACCCGGTCGAAATCCAGTTCATCCAGAATACCGATGGCATCATCAACCAGCTGTTCCAAAGTATAAGATCCCGCAGGCGCATCACTGCCGCCGTGCCCGCGCGTATCAAATCGCAGAACCTGGAAATGGGGTTCCAGCAAATCCAGCTGTGGACGCCACATCACCATGCTGCAGGCCAGGGAGTGGCTCAGGACCACCACCGGTGCCTGTTTGTTTCCCGACAATTCACAATTGATACGGATACCGTTGGCTTCGATTTTCATCGTTTCAACCCCTTCTGCTGTCTGTTTATTCCGAAACACACCCTGAAATCTAACTCAATAATGCATCTAACCCATACAGGTTGAGCCCGTTGCCCGTTAGCGCCTTGTCCTGTTTGCCCGTAAGAAAATAAAATCAGAGAGTTTTCCGACTTCAACGGGCCCAACTGGCTCAACCGGCTAAACCGGCCAACCCAAAACCGTGATCAACTATTTTTGAAACAGGTCCTATCCTGTAGGCGGTTTTTTTAAATAAACGGACAGCACCATACCGATCAGCGAGATCACACCGGCGATCAGAAAGGGCAGCGTAAATGAACCACTGACATCCGCCAGATACCCGCCGAGCGCCGGCCCCAGGGCCTGACCGATGCCGAAAAACAGGGTAATAAAACCCAGCCCCGCGGGCGCCAATCGCGGCCCCACAAAGTCGCCGGCAGCAGCCGCCATGATGGTGGGAATGCTCCAGGCCGTCAGCCCGAATAAAATCGCAGACAGATAAAATCCGATTGGCACCTTAATCAACGCATAGAGAATATAGGAAAGCCCCAGCACAAGGTACGCCAGAGCGGCACCACGGCTTCTTCCGAGCAAGTCCGATATCTTGCCCCAAATCACCCCGCAAAAAATGCTTAACCCGCCCACCAGCGCCCACAACCCGCCGGCCCATTCCTGGCTGAGGCCCATTTCTTTAACCAGATAAGCCGCAAAAAAAACCATATAAATAATGTAGGAAAGGCCAAAGAAAAAATAAACCATCCCCAGATACCAGACGGAACCCATTTTAATGATGCTTTTAACGGTAACCGTCCACTTCGGAGCTGATACGTTTTCCGTTGCGGAAGAATCGCTCTGTGTCGCATCGCTTTTTCCGGATCCGACCTGGTCGAGTCCCTTTTCCTGCGGGTTGCTGCGCACAAACTGAAAAACAACACCGGATATCAAAAGTACGGCGCCGCCCAGTATGTACCACGAAAACCGCCAGCCATGGGCGCCAAAAGCGGATAGAATCGGCGGAACTGTCAGGCCGGAGATGAGCGTACCGGCGCCGATTCCGGCAGAGACGATGCCGGTCGCAAAGCCTCTTTTTTTCATTGTAAACCAGGCCGAACCCAGAGCCATGGCCGGAACGTAAGCCGCACCGTTGCCAACGCCGGTCAGCAGTCGCATCACAAAGGCAAACTCAAATGATTTGGCCAAACCGGTCAGGATCATCGTAATTCCCATCAGTACCAAACCCGCCGTAATAATGATGCGCGTTCCAAAACGGGCAGCCAGAAATCCGCCGACAATGGCCATGGTCAGATAACCGATGAAATTGCCGGTTCCCAGCAGCCCCAGCTGAGTGTAGCTAAAGCCCAGCCCGTCTTTCATGGCGGGAAGGATAATCGTGTAGGACATCCGGCCGAACCCGTGGGCGGCAATGGCCGTCAGCAGCCCCATAAAGATGACGACCCAGCCGTAATGCAATTTACGTTCTTTCATGTCTCTCCCCTCTGATCTGCAGTTGTGCTCTGACAGAATATTTGTAGTGCATATCCGGATATGAAGTCAAAAGAAATGTGAGCTTAACTTTTTTTTGACAATCGGGCCGATTTCGTTTTATTCTTAGTGGTTATGCAATTCAGAAATAAAAAGCGATTTTCAACCTATTTAATGGCGGCATTTGTCGTACTGGTCAGCCTGTCGGTCGTCATTATACTGGGTACAGTTTACCGGTATTTCGGCAAAAAGGTAGAGTCTGAATTTTACGAGAAATTGCGGGCCCAAAAAGGCCAGGTTGAAATCATTTTAAACAACCGAATATCAAGTATTATCAGTTCATTAAATGATCTGGGATCCGACAACATCATTCGGGTTACCGTCATGTTGAACACGACATCAAATCTTGAGGAGCGGATTACACAATATTATCCTTTCGATAACGGGGTGTATCATTTTGTCAAAAAGGTGGGCGAAAAGTCGATCGTTCCGGAAAATTACCCGGGGCTGTCTGAACAAATCATCGAATTTGTCATGACGGAGTACCCGAAGGGCGAGCTGAAGGAGGATGGCGGCCACACGAGATTACTCTGGGTTTTTTCAGCCCCTATCATGCATGAAACCGGTCGTATGGGGACCGCATTCGCGCTGTATGACATGGTTCAGGATATACATCTTTTGGATACCATTCAGCAAACCGCAGGGATCAACCTTGCGGTGGGCCAATCTGACCGGTTGTTCAACCTGATCTCGCGCAAGGCCCTGCCGTTTGACCCGCAAACTCGTGAAAATACCGTAAACCAGACCGGCTTTGTTTCGTTTGGCCAAAACCAGGTACTCTTTAAAATTAGTGGTTTCAACAATCTGTATTTTCAGTCTTCACTGGAAAGCCTCATTCAGGAACAAAAAAGAGTCACCCTTTGGATCGGCCTTTTCTCCGTTGTCATTCTGGCCATATCGACTTTAATGGCTGTTTTTTTAGCAAGGAAAATGGTGGAACCGCTGCAGAAAATGACCAATAAGGCCATACAGATATCGGAAGGCCAAACAAATCTTCTTTTTGAAACTAGCCGGCGAAATTATTGGGAATTTAACCAGCTATCAGAGGCCTTCAATTATATGATGACCAACTTGAAGGACGCCGAAGAGCAAACCCGATATAAAGAATTGCTGGAAAACGTGGATGATGCCGTTTACATCATGGATCTAAACGGAAATATTCTGGAAGCCAATGAAGCTGCTTATTCACAACTCGACTATACGCCTGAGATGTTTTTCGAACTCAGTTTAAATAAAATTATTCCTGAAAATGATTCGTATTTAATTCTTTACCAGCTCGTTGAGGAAGCTCAGGTACAAACTCAACCCAGAATAAATATCGAGACCTTTCACCTTAAAAAAAATGGCACACGGGTCCCCGTTGAAATTCATTCGAGAGCGATTAGCTACCGGGGCAAAAAAGTCATTTTAAATGTCGCCCGGGATGTCAGCAAACGCATCGAGGCTGAAAAAGCACTCAGAGAAAGTGAAGAGCGATACCGATCCGTTGTTGAGAATTCTCGGGATGGTATCGTCGTTCTCAACGACGATCTGGAAATTCTTTTCGCAAATGAGCGGTTTTCAGAAATATTGGGCCGCCCGCGGATAGAGATCGAAGGTCGTGATTTTAGAAAATATCTGGAGCCATCCGAACACCGCAATATAGCAGCGCATTTTCTGAAAATAAAAAATGGGGAAAAACTGAATTCCGGACCGGTCTGCACCCTTATTCGCGACACCGGTGAGGCCCGGTCGGTTAAAATCAGTGCAAACCGCTTTCGGGACTCAAGTGAAAAAGAGAGAACCGTAAGCCAGATATCAGATATCACCGACCAATTGCGTGCCGAAAGCGAAAAACAACATCTTGAGGCCCAGTTGATGCATGCGCAAAAAATGGAAGCCATCGGCACTCTGGC
>JBFFCW010000302.1:0-5240 GCA_041559695.1 Desulfobacterales bacterium | reverse complement strand
CGTAACTTCAGATCCGTCTCTTTAAGATTATCGAGATTAATGGCCTGGGCAGGCGCAGCTATGGTATCCGGGCGCGTATTAAACAGATTTCGTTTCGTAATGGCACCATAGCGCGACAGCGGCGGATGATCGTCTTGCGGTTTAAGGGTCGCCTTGCCCGGCTGGACCTGCGGCATTGCAACGGGGCTCAGCCAGCTCTTACTGATGGTATAAACGGCGCTGACGCCAAGATAGACACCTGCGGTAATCAGCAGCACATTGGCAATCATAAAATATTTTTTAGCCGTCATCATCACAGATTTAATCCAAAGACCGAACCCTTCCCTTTTGAAATGGGTCTTAGTTAAATGAATATTCGGGTGAATCCAGGGTGCCGGTTATCTTAAATGGAAAGCCCTGCTTATCCGAATTGCGGCCTGCCAGCAGTTGCGGGAGGTTCTTTCCCAACCTGGCCAGCAGCGTCGCATGCGGATTTACCGTTCCGGACAAGTTCAAAATTTTTCTTGCTGAACGACCGCTAAACTTAATCGAACCCGAGACACGGGCACCCAGTTGATTACCTTCGATCTGACAGCGGTTAATGGTCAAAGAACGGTTATTGAGCATCAATTCAGCCTCGATTGTGTTAAAGGACAGCATATTTTGATTCAGGATCGGGGGTGAAAATTCAATTTGCCCGTCCGTCAGAATCAGATCCCCACTTAACCCCTGCTGGGGCCCTTTCGTTTTAAATGTCAGGGTACCATCCAAATAGCCGGTAATTTTGTGGGTTGTTAAGGCGCTTAATGCTTCCAGCTGTTTCACCTGTATTCCGGTCAGATCCGCATCTATCGTCATCTCTCTGTTCGCAGAATTTTTACGGATGTCCATCTGGCCTGCTAAAGTACCGCCATAACCGTTACCCTTGAACGATAGATGGGTCGTTGACAAAAATAATGATAAAATATCCGGAGATATTTTTAAGTTTTCCATCTCGGCCAGGGTCTGACCGAGATGGTATACGCGAATGTCAGACAGCTTTAAACCCGGTGGAAAACCCGGTTTTACCCGATCGATTTCTACCGCAAGGCCCGGGTGCACCTGCCGGAACTGATCCGCCAGATATTCTTTTACCGTGTCGGACGGAAAAAGAATATAAAAAAAGATCAGAGCCGCACAAATTATGTAAAAGACCCAAAAGATCTTAGCTTTAAAAACCTGCATACGCTTACACGATTAACCAATAACCCATAACGAACAACTCCCAATTGAGTTCTAACTCAATTGGGATTAGGCCTCCGGAGTTTCAACCTGCAAGATGACATTGACGAGGCCCTCGTTTTTTTCTTTTTTTGAGATCGAAAGTTTTTTTACGATGATCATGTTTTTTGATGTTTCGACACCGTACAGATAGTTGGTGAGCTGCTCCAGCGTGACGGCGTCCAATTTCATTTCAACCCGTGAAAGCTTATAGTTGCTGTTTTTCTGGACCGTATTTGTCGGTTTCATATAACTGATGCGGTCCTTGATGCCGGCCTGGCCGGCGAGCTGATTCATAAACGAATAAAGCGTAAATTCTTTTTCTCTCTGGCCGATGCTGGTTTGTGACAGCTGCAATTTTGCTTTCAGGGCTTTGTGTTCTGCTTGAAGGCGGCGCATTTCCGCCAGCTCTGTTTTTTTGGTCAGCAGACTTCGCTGCATCTGGTTTTTATTTTCAACAAAAGGCGTGATCACAAACTGGACGATGATCAGCAATCCCAAGAGGCCGCCGGCCCCGTAAATAATATATTTTTCGCGCCGATTGAGCTTTTTTAGATTTAAATATTTTTTTATGAATTCCATATGAGGTATCTTTGCAAGCGTTTTATAATTCTACCTTCAATATGAAGCGAACTTCATTCCCCGCGCGATCGATGTTGGAAGAGCTAATGGTGACTTTCTCAAATTGCGGGATCTGTTCCAGCCGACCTTTAATGCCGTCCACCGAGTTGTAGGTGTCCGTTGTACCGGAGATGACCACATTATCCGGTTGAATGACCAGCCGGTTCAGGTTAACCGTGATATTTTCAGGAATTTTCTCGCTGATGTTGTTTAAAATATCAATACTGCGGATATGGGGTCCGGCCTCAGCCGCAAAGGCTGCAGTTTTTTTTATTTCGCGGATCTTGGCCAGCATTTCCTGATATGGATATCGAATCGACTTAACCGCCGGAAATGTCTCTTTAAATACCTGAGCCATCTGGCTGTTGATACGGCTGAGGTGTTTGTTTAACGTATGGGCTTCCATCATCAGGTTAAAAAAGAATAACACCAATACGGCTGCTGCCAGGATGCCGGTTTTTATCAGCGGGCCTTTATGTTTGGCTAAAAACTTCTGGGCGGCAAACTGCCCCTTGTGGAAGTTAAGCCCATCGTAACCTTCGACTTCCATCAACGCGAGTGCCAGGGCATTGTCCATCTGAGCCGGAATCCACCGGCTTTCCCTTTTGCTTTCCACTGGAATGTCCAGGCGGTCTGCAATTGAAGCTGTTTTAACCGGGATATCGAGTGCCTTGGATAGTTGCGGGATGATATCCGTTTCATCCAGCCCGATTCCACTGGCAACCACCTCAATGGGCTCAAAATTCAATTCCGATGATTCCAAAAAGGCCGCCAGCGTTTGCTGGATTTGAACGCAGAGCTGTGGCGCTTTAGCGGAGCCGGCTGATGGCAACGGAAACGATCGTATCAACTGCAGGCGGCCGCCCGCCAGGATAAAAAGGGTGCCGTAGGTATCATCAATTTCGATAAAAAGCTGGTCTTCTGCCGGATCGGCCTGATTGGCCAGACACAGGGCAGTGGGCAATCCGCCGAGCGTCAGTTTTTCAGGGTCGGCTTGAATGGATGCCAGGGCATCCATATAGGGTGACAATTTGATTTTTTCAATCGCCGCTGCGATGAGTTCAGTCTGATCACTGGCTGGGGTGCCATTTAAAGCGTGAAAATCAATAACCAGGTCTTCGGCTGCATAGGGCAGGGTGGTTTCGAGTTCAAAGGGCAGAACCATGCGGATTTTTTTGGAATTGCTAAATGGGATCTTCAGGTTGCGGAAGATAACCTGATTGGCGGGAATGGATACCACATAGTCACTGCCGGTTAAGTCCATTTTTTCTGTGAGGGTTTGCAGCGCAGACGACAGGCTTCTTTCCGGGTCTTCGGGACCGGAAAAGGGCAGATGAATAAAATCCTCTACGCGGTGTTCCCGCAGGCTGCTGTGCAAAAGCACTGCCGTTACCGTTTCATTTCGGATATCGATGCCGAGGACTTTTCTGCTCATCGTTTTTTTAAGTTTCTAAATTGATAATTTAATAAAGAACGTCTTAACCGCTTTGATAACTTAAAATTTTGCAGGACCATTTGCCGGTTTTTTCATTTTTTAACCGTTGGACCACTGCGGTTGTTGTCAGCACGGAATCGTTCAGTTTTGCCGCTGATATAATTCTGAAGATGTCGCTTGCCGTGGTGATCAAATTTTTATCCAGATTCATTGCGCTAAATCCGGCAATGTTTGTATACCATGTTGGGTCCGATAAGTCAGGGGAATCTTTGCCGCTTGCGGCTTCCTGGCGCCATTCGAAAAAGGCCAGGGCCAGGTCCTCGTTTTCAGGCGGCAAGATCGAGACGAGTACCGGAAGCGGTGCGGTGTTGATGTTTATTTTGCCGGTAAACGTAAACGATGTGCCGGCCCCCGGTGTCATGCCGTATACGGTCAATGCGTCTGCGATACCGGTCTTTTCCGCGCTGCCGTAAAACAATTCAGGGGTGATGCCCTTGACCAGCAACAGATCATTGATGTCCGCTATCGGACCGTTGCGACTGGTGTAAGCGGGACTCAAATCCTGATAATATGCGGATTCGGCACCGCTTAATCCGGTAATGGCTTCATCATCGCCGGAATCAAGCCAGTCTTTCAGTGAATTGATAATTGCCGGTGGCTGGCTGTCTTCCGGCGTTTCTTCACTGGCATCCTTGAAAACGTTAAAATACCGCTCCAGAAGCAGACGCTGGGAATCGTTGAAATTCCTGCCGTCGGGAAATGCTACCAGAGCGTTTACCTGAATACGGCCCATTTCGTCGGAAATGGTGACCGAAAGCGTTCCGTCATCAAAAGGGATTTCGCTCAGCAATTCGTTTATTTTGTCCGGATTTGCCCAATCCTCCTGTAAAGAGTCGGTATTTGACTCTGCCCGGTCTTTTGCCAACAGCGCCATTGCGGCATGAATACCGGAAGCTGCCATATGCGACAGGGTCAGGCGATCCCGTGCAGCGGCTGCTGAAATAACCGCAAAACGTGCCCGGCGATTGTATTCCAGGGCGGTGGCGATAAGAATGGTCGTTACGGAAATAACCAGCAAAAGGGCAATGCCGCGATCATTACGGATCGTTTTAGCCATGTTCACCATTTCTTAATCGGCTTTCTCCCGGGATATCGGCAATGCTACCATGGTTTCAAAGGTGTGCGATGCCGTTTTGTTTGCCAATTCCAGTTTTATGGCAATTGCCTTCGGTGTCGCATAGCCGAATTCATCCGAGTCCGAATCCCAGACATCGAATTCGATCCCATCTTTATCATAAAATTTAAATGACAAGGATTTGACGTACTTACACAATGCCGGGTCACTGCCTTTTTCTTCAAATTCAGGATACGGGAAAAGGTTATCCGCTCGTTTCAGCGTCAGATGCCCGTCATCTCCGGCTTTAACGTAATATATGACTTCAGCGATTCCCTGTCTGAAAATTTTCTCAAAACCAACATGGGCCCGGCTGGTGAATCTTAAATTTTGTGCAAATCCCGTGCCACCGGTATCCACGGCGCTGGCGACAAATCGATACGGATCCGGCGGCTGATCGAGTTCGGGCGGCTTATAAATCGGCCGCTGGGTGACGTGGATCGACTCCAGGTCAAGGGCCATGCGTTTCAGGCAGTTTTTCGCCATTGCATATATATCTGCACTGTCGTCTAACACTTCGGTGGTAGAAAATACGGCATTAAACGATGCCAGAACCGTCGTTACCACGATTGCCAGTATCGCGGTCGCCACCAGAATTTCCATCAGGGTGAAGCCTGCAGCGGCTGGCAGGCGGCTGGCTTCTGGCTGTTGGTCACTGGCTGCCGGACACGCGATACTCGATTCTGTCCTCTGACCTCTGATCTCCGACCTCTGTTTTCTGACCGCTGACATCTGTCCTTTGTTATGCTGCTTATTCCCTTTGAAACCGAT
>JBFFCW010000301.1:0-5265 GCA_041559695.1 Desulfobacterales bacterium | reverse complement strand
TCCAGCTGATGAAATTTTTCGATCACTCCCGTGCATATGTCGCCGCCCACGGCGTCGGTCTGGCCCAGGGCGCCCTGGATATGGCAGTTAAACATGTAAAAGGCAGGCAGCAATTCGGCCGACCCCTCGCCGCATTTCAGAGCACCCAGTTTAAAATCGCCGAAATGGCAACCAAGGTCGAGACCGCCCGCAACATGACATACAAGTCCGCCTGGCTGCTCGATCAGGGCAAGCCGGATACGAAGCTGACGGCCATGGCGAAAATGTATGCCTGCCATGTTGCCGTTGAAGTCGTCGACGAATCCCTGCAGCTGCACGGCGGCTATGGCTATTTCAACGATTATGACATCGAACGCTTTTACCGCGCCGCCAAGGTTTTAGAGATTTATGAAGGAACCAAAGAAGTTGAGAAGATCATTATTTCAAGGGAGGTTCTGGGTAAGTTTTAATAGGAAGGCTGAAGTTTTTCTATTCAATCTTTTAGTCGATTTTTATTCATCTGGATTCGATATCCGCTATTTTTTTCTATCATCGCTGCATCTCCCTCCCTTGGGAAACTCTGCCGCACCGCTAATAAAAAACAAGCGATAAACCTTTATTTTTTAAATGCCTTATAACCGGCTTCAAGGGCCCGGATAGAGGCTTCCAGCAATGGCTTGCGGTTGCCGAATCCTTTTCTCAAAACCTTCTTGATTTCCGATAGTGAGCAAAACAGGTTAATTCCGTTCCCGGCCTTTTGGCCCGCCCTTGCCAGCGCATAACCCAACACGATTAGATTAACGGATTTCGGGTTCGAGATTTCCTGAGCGAGTTTATCCGCATCGACGCCGCTGGCTGTTAACGTTTTTTCGATTTTCAAATCATTGCCGCTGTTAACCACCGCCCAGCCCCCTTTTCTCAAAAAAGAGCCGTGCTGGGCAATATTTTCGTCTTTCAAAACCAGCAACCCGTCTGCCTTAAATGGCCGGATCAAGGGGCTTGAAAAATCGCCGACCTTAAAATGGGACACCACCGTTCCCCCGCGTTGGGCCATACCGTGGGTTTCTGATGTGAATACCGGCAATCCTTTATTGATGGCCGCTTCTGCCAGAAGGCCCGTAACAAACAAAACCCCCTGCCCTCCCACGCCGCTGATCAGAATTTGCTGTTTAACCGTCTTGCTCATATAACCCCCATATATCGTAGGCAGTAATCAGAATACAGTATGCAGTTCGACAGTATGCATTGCCTGCTGCCTATTCCTTACTGCCCGCTGCTGACTTCTTTTCCACGAACGCCCCTTTGGGACAGACATTCAAACACACGCCGCAAGAAGTACACAGGATCGGATCGATGCGGACGTGCTTTTCTTCTGCGTTCTCATGGTAGATCAGGGCCGGACATTCAAAATGCTTGATGCAATAACCACAGCCGTCGCACGTTTCACTCACTTCGACCGGGATATACTCCCCGGCCTCGCCCTGCCTGGCCCGGTGAAGCACGCACGGATATCTTGAAATAACCACCGCGGGTCCGTTTTTGCGACTGTACCTGACGGCCTCTTTAAGAAGGGCGATAAACTCGGTGAGTTCGTAAGGATTACTTTCCCGGATGAATTTGACACCGCATCCCCGAACCAGTGACTCGATATCAACGGTTTCAGTAGACTCGCCACAGGCCCCACTGCCGGTGGCCGGCGTGGGTTGATTGCCGGTCATGGCAGTGGTGCGGTTATCTAGAATCACCAGCACAAAGCCGACTTTCTGGACGACGGCATCGATTAAAGCCGGCACGCCGGCATGGAAAAAAGTGGAATCACCGATAGTGGCCACGATGTCCGGCCGTTTTTTTTCGGTTTTATAGGCATGATAAAATCCGGCGGCCTGACTGATGGCAGCGCCCATACAGAGCACCGTATCGACGGCCCCGAGATTCAGACCCAGGGTATAACAGCCGATATCACTGGTGTAGATCCCTCTGGGGGCGGCTTTTTTTATGGCAAAAAAACTGGCGCGATGCGGGCATCCGGGGCACAGGGTCGGGCGCCTGCCCGGAGCCGTTTTTATGGTAAAGGCTTCGGATCTGAGCCCGATAAATTCGCTGACAATTTCCTGGATCTTTTCAGGGCCAAGTTCACCGACTCTTGGCACCGTATTCGATAACTTTCCTTTGACGCGATAGCGGTCGGCCAATTGCATCTCAATCACACCCATGGTTTCTTCAATAACCAAAACATCCTCATGGCTTTTGATAATATGCTCGATAAATTTACTGTGCAGCGGAAACGGTTGAATAACTTGATAAAAGGGGATTTTTGACCAGAGTTTCAATTCTTTCAAAATGTCTTTGGTATGAGCTGCCGCAACACCTGAGGCGATAATTGCTTTATCGGATTTGGCTTTTCGATTAAGTTTTTTAGGGGCTGTCTGCCGATATTTCGCAATGGCGGCCAGTTTTTCTTCCAACTCCCTGTGCAACTGCAACCGGAATTTAGGGGTTGCCGCCCAGCGGGCCGGATTTTTCTCAAACTTCGCCTGGCGTTTGTTTTTGGGAATGGGCCCCAGTGAAATGTCCTGCCGGGAATGACATACCCGGGTGGTGGGTCGCACCATCACGGGCGTTTTAAATAATTCAGATATTTCATACGCAACCCTCATCAGTTCCTTGGCCTGACGGGGTGAATCCGGATCCAGCACCGGTATCTTGGCAAACATGGCCATCAGCCGGCTGTCCTGCTCAGTTTGTGAAGAGTGGGGCCCGGGATCATCGGCGCTGATTAAAACAAACCCGCCATTGATTCCCATATAGGCGGCACTCATGAGTGGATCAGAAGCCACATTCAAACCGACCTGCTTCATGCTGACCGCGGCACGCAGGCCGGTCTGGCAACCGGCATAGGCGATTTCGAAGGCAATTTTTTCGTTAACCGCCCATTGGGTATGCATGGATAGCGATTCTTCGTTTTGAAAATAGGCCACGGCGGCGAGAATCTCGGAAGCCGGTGTCCCCGGATATGAGGTTGCAATGGTACATCCGCTTTCGATCAAACCGCGTGCGATGGCTTCATTTCCCAGTAACAATCTTCTCTTGCTCACGAATGTAATTCCTTGTTTTTTTTCAAAGTTCAAAAGATGCCACGCTGATTATCAGCGGCAATGCTCTCATCTTTTCTATCACATCTTCCGGTATCGGTGTATCGGTCCGCAGAAATATCATGGTCTTGTCGGAGCCCTCTTCCTTGCCGACCCGCATCCGGCTGATGTTGATATTGTGCTCGCCCAGAAGGGTTCCGATGCTGCCGATGGCGCCGGGTTTGTCATGGTTGTGGATCAGGACAAAGCGATCCACCGGCCCCAATTCGAGGCGGAAGTTGTTAATGTCGACAACCCTTGGATTTTTTCGGCCAAATATCGTGCCCGCAACCTTGTTTTTACCTTCCTCGGAAACCGCATTGACGGTAATCAAATTTATATATTCTTCGGACTCGGTAATCTTGGCTTCTGTAACCTTAATTCCGCGTTCTTTGGCCAGAATCTGCGCGTTAACAAAGTTGACATCATCTTTGATCATGGGGGTCATCAGTCCTTTTAAAACCGCCGTGGTGACCGGAGACAGATCCAGGTCGTCAAAATGCCCGGCATATTCGATCAAAATCTCTTTTACCGCCCCCTGTGAAAGTTGCGCCAGCAAACAGCCCATACGATCTGCCAGGGTCAGATAGGGATTCAGTTTTTCAAGCAAATCGCCACTGACCGGCGGAACATTGACGGCATTGATAACGGTTGCATCTCTGAGATAAGCAATAATCTGTTCCGCTACCATAACGGCCACATTGGTCTGGGCTTCCAGGGTCGAAGCACCCAGATGCGGCGTGCAAATTACCCGGTCAATTTCAAACAGCGGGCAAACGCCGGGGGGCTCGTTCTCAAACACATCCAGGGCAGCGCCGGCCACCTTGCCTGATTTCAGGGCTTCGTTCAGATCAGCCTCGTCGACAATTCCACCGCGGGCGCAGTTAATGATCATCACCCCGTCTTTCATTTGATCGAATGCTTTTTTGTTAATGAGCCCCAGGGTATCCTTTAGTTTAGGTACATGCACCGTGATGTAATCTGCTCTGTGGTATAAATCTTCTACAGATACCGCTTCAAATCCGGCCTTTTCAATCTGCTCATCCGGAATATAGGGGTCGTGAACAATTACCTGCATCTTTAACCCGCGGGCACGGTCAGCGACAATGGAGCCGATTTTACCCAAGCCGATGATTCCGAGAACTTTGTTATAAATTTCACGTCCCTGCAGTTTTTTCTTTTCCCATTTTCCATCTTTCAACGTCGAAGTGCCCCAGGGGATATTGCGGGTCAGCGCCATCATCATTGCGATCGTATGCTCAGCGGTGGTAACCACGTTACCGGTGGGCGTATTCATCACCAGTACGCCCCGTTTGGTAGCAGCCGGTATATCAACGTTATCCAGACCGATGCCGGCCCGCCCCACCACCTTGAGATTTTCGGCGGCTTCCAAAAGCTCTTCTGTAACCTGGGTAGCACTGCGAATCACCAGCGCATCATAATTTCCGATGATTTTCTTGAGTTCATCGGGCTCCAGGCCGGTATTCACGTCTACTTCGAATCCCGCTTCTTCCTCAAACATCTTAATGCCCGCTTCTCCAAGATTGTCACTGACTAAAACTTTCATAATTTGTCCTCTCCGTTTTTGGTGTTGCTATCGCCAATGATATTTTTTATGGAGTTTTAATGGAATCGCACGAATGGATATGCATAATCTCGTAGAATCTCAAAGCGCCTGTGTAATTTTGACTTTACGATCATAAAAATATGCAAAAAGGCCGAGGCGATGAATGAACCCGCTAGCTTTGCAGAAATGAGTGCTGATACCCGCTTGACACACTTTTGTATACGGTATACAAAAACGTGTCAAGGAAATTATCTGCCGTTTTCCTTCAGTTTCTTTGCCAGATTTTTACGAATAATGATATAAATTGCACCCCAATTTATCGGAAAGGAATCATCGCCATGAACGCTGTAAAAAAACTCTACCAAACGGCATTAAACCCTCTGCTGATTGAACCCTCAAGATCGCTGCCGGATGAAATCGCCATCATCGGCGCCGGCACCATTGGCCCGGATATCGGCTATTATCTGAAAAGCGCCATGCCGAATAGCAAGCTGTATCTGGTGGATGTCGTTGAAAAGCCGCTCCCGTTGGCGAAACAGCGTATTGCCGGATATACGGAAAAAGCCGTCGACAAAAAAAAGATGAAGC
>JBFFCW010000300.1:0-5286 GCA_041559695.1 Desulfobacterales bacterium | reverse complement strand
AGGCGCGAATATACTTTACGACTCCTGGCGACAAACAGAAAAAGGATGCGGCCATTAAAGGTTTTAACAGTGCCCGTGGATTTATTAAACGGATCCTGGCACAAGAAATTGACCTCAAGTACATGCCGGATATAAAATTTTTTTATGATGACTCGTTGGAATACGGTACGCATATTGACGAGTTGATCAAGTCAACCAAAATTTAAATTGGATCATGGATCAGATCATCCAACATATTAAAGACGGTCAACATATTTTGATCGCTTCGCATGCCGAACCTGATGGGGACTCCGTCGGCTCTCTGGTGGCATTAGGCCTGGCGCTGGCCAAGCTGGATAAAAAAATTACCATGTACAATCCCAGTCCCATTCCGGCCGTTTACCGATTTCTCCCCGGTGCCGGCCGAATCGTACGGCAGCTCAAAAACGCCGACACGTATGACCTTGCGCTTGTACTGGATTGTGGCGACCTGGTCAGAATCGGTGAGACCAGCGCTGAGGTCGACAAGATACCGGTCCTGATTAACATTGATCATCACGTTTCAAACACTGGCTTTGGGCATATCCAATTTATCGACACCACCGCCTGTGCCACAGCCGAAATTGTTTACCGCTTGATCAACGCCCTGGAGATCCCTTTTGATAAAGCCATTGCGACTTCAATTTACACGGGAATTTTAACGGACACCGGCTCGTTTCGTTTTTCAAATACAAACCGGGCGGCTTTTGCCATCAGCAAGGTGATGACAGATGCCGGCGTGGAGCCGCACAACGTCGCGAAACGCGTATTTGGAACCTATTCCCTGGGTCGCATCAAGCTGTTAAATTTGGCGCTGAACTCGATCGAAATTTCAGACAACGGCAAATTGTCGATGATGACCGTAACCCGAAGCATGCTCAATACAACCGGGACAAACACCGAAGATTTAGATGGTATGATCAATTATGCGCGGCGCATTGAGGACGTAAAAGTTGCCGCACTCATCCATGAAATAAAAAATGGCGCCGGTAAATTCACCAATATGAACCGCTACCACGTCAGCCTGCGGTCCGACAGCAGTGTGGATGTCGCCAAAATCGCGGGGAAATTTGGCGGCGGCGGACACTCCAGTGCTGCCGGATTTCAGATTGAATCAACGCTGGTGGCGTTGAAAACAAAAATCATTGATTTGGCTGAAGATTTGTAAACCGGATGCGTTCATCAGCAGGTACTCAAAAGCAGCCGGTAAAGACCCGGCAGGAATCAAGCGGAATTATCGTTGTCGATAAACCGCAAAATATCACCTCTGCCGGAGTTGTCGCTGAGGTGAAACGCCTGTTAGATGCCCGAAAAGTCGGTCATGCCGGCACCCTGGATCCCTTTGCCGCAGGAGTCCTGGTATGCTGCATAAATGATGCGACCCGGCTGGCCCGGTTTCTGCTGGCCGGCAATAAAACATACGACGCAACCCTTAAACTGGGGATTGAAACCGATACCCTGGATATGACCGGAGCGGTTACCGCCGTCAAACCGGTCAAGGATTGGCCGGAAGATACGATAAAATCGGCGGTTAAAAAATTTGAGGGACAGATTGAACAGCAGCCGCCGGTCTTTTCGGCTTTAAAACACAAAGGAACACCACTGTATCGGTTGGCCCGCAGGGGCACACCGGTTCAAAAGCCGGCCCGACGGGTCTATATTTCAAAAATTAATATTCTTGACGTAAAGCTGCCGCTGGTTCATTTTGAAGTCTCATGTTCTGCCGGAACTTATATCCGCACGCTGTGCGCTGACATTGGACAGCAGCTGGGATGTGGTGGTCACCTTCTGGCGCTCAAGCGCACGGAAAGCAGCGGCTTTAAAATTCAACAGGCGATTTCGCTGAAGCGATTGGAAAAGCGGGTTCTGGCAGGTGACAGCAAACGGTATCTCATCAGCATGACCGATGCCCTCGGGGACATGCCGACCTGCATTGCCGATCAAAAATTGATCGAAAAGATCAGACATGGCAAACATCTGAAAACGTCGGATATAGAAATCGTTCAATCAGCAGCAAAATCCAAAAAACAAGATGCCACCATAAAAATCGTAGATGGCGACAATATATTGCATGCGGTGCTAAATTATGAAAAGAACAGGGACAAACTCTCTTACGCCTGTGTTTTTCTTGACTGAAAAAGTAATACTGAAAATAACCCAAACATAATTTCCCTTAGAGGAGGCCGGAAAAGTGGTTTTTGACACAGAAGACAAAAAGAAATTGATTGACAAATTCAAGCTGCATGAAACCGATACTGGATCGCCCGAAGTCCAGGTCGGCCTGTTGACCTATCGTATTTCCTCCCTCACCGAGCATTTAAAGATTCACCAAAAAGATCATCATTCCCGCAGGGGATTGCTGATGCTCGTGGGTAGGCGCCGCCGCCTGCTGAACTATGTAAAGCACAAAGACGTCAATCGCTACCGGGCCATAATTGACACCTTGGGGTTGAAACGATAGCCTGCCGAGCGGGCTCGCCGCCTGTGCCTCAATCATCAGTGGTCTCAGCAGTGCGATTGTTTGGCGCGGCTGAAAGGCACAGCGATGCCGGATGAAACAAACGCTGTCCGAAGCCCGATCCTTTTCGGGTTTTGATAGACATACAAAATTTAGCGCCTGGCCTTTCCATGATCGACGCTTTGAGTTCGAATGTCATTATGGATGAAAACGGATTGGGCATTGCAGCATTTTAGGAGAAAAAATGGAAATTTTACTGACAGAAGAAATCGGGGGCCGAACCCTCAGTATCGAGGCCGACAAAGTTGCCAAACAGGCATCCGGTTCAGTGGTGGTTCGCTATGGAGATACCATTGTACTGGTGACCGTTGTCGCCGCCCATGATGAAAGAGACTCGAACTTTTTACCCCTGACCGTAGAGTATCAGGAAAAAATTTATGCGGCCGGACGAATCCCCGGAAACTATTTCCGTCGAGAAATCGGTCGGCCCAGCGAAAAAGAAACGTTAACCGCCCGCCTGATCGACCGACCCATTCGCCCCCTGTTTCCCAAAGAGTGGCGCTATGAAATTCAGGTGATCGCAACCGTGTTGTCCATGGACCAGGAAAATGACCCGGATACCCTGGCAATGATCGGCGCCTCGACTGCGCTGGAACTTTCCGACATTCCGTTTGCCGGGCCGATCGCCTGCGTGCGGGTGGGCCGAATTGACGGCCAGTTGAAAATTAATCCGCCTTCTTCGGAACTAGAAAATAGCGATATCAATATCATCGTCGCCGGTTCCAAGACCGGTGTCGTGATGGTGGAAGGCGGCAGCGACGTGGTCAGCGAAGCCGATATGCTGGAAGCCATATTTTTTGGCCACCAGGAAATGCAGCCGCTGATTGATCTGCAGCTAAAATTGAAGGAATCCCATGGCGTTCCGAAACGACCGTTTACCCCGCCGCAAAAAGATCCGCAGCTGGTCAATACCTTACAGAATGAGGCTTCCAGCCGGATCCGTGAAGCGATTCTCATTCCTGAGAAAATAAGGCGCCAGGATGCGGTGCGTGAGCTCAAGGCTGAAATATTTGAGAAGCTGGGCGAAGACTATAGCGACCGCAAGGCAGAAGTTTACGACATTCTTAAAGATATCCAGAAACAGATCAGCCGCGATCTTATTTTAAAAGAAAACCGTCGAATTGATAATCGCAAGTTTGACGAAATCCGGCCGATCACCTGTGAAGTGGGCTTACTGCCCCGGCCCCATGGTAGCGCGCTTTTTACCCGGGGCGAAACCCAGGTGCTGGGCGTCCTGACCCTGGGCTCAGGACAGGACGAACAACGCGTCGAGACCCTATACGGTGAAGAATTCAGACAGTTTATGCTTCATTATAATTTCCCACCCTATTCTGTGGGTGAAACCAGACGCATTTCCGGCCCATCGCGTCGCGATATCGGACATGGTGGGCTGTCCACCCGGGCCATCGAAAAAATTTTACCGGATAAGGAAGAATTCGATTACACCATCCGTCTGGTTTCTGAGGTCCTGGAATCCAACGGTTCTTCATCTATGGGAACGGTTTGCTCATGCTGCATGGCGCTGATGGACGGCGGGGTTCCCATAAAATCCCCGGTGGCCGGTATTGCGATGGGCCTGGTCAAAGAAGATGACCAGGTGGTTATTCTTTCAGATATTCTGGGGGATGAAGATCATACCGGTGATATGGATTTTAAGGTCACCGGCTCCGCAGATGGAATCACCGCGCTTCAAATGGATATCAAAATCCATGAACTTTCCCGGGACATCATGGAACGCGCTTTGGAGCAAGCCCGTGCGGGAAGGATTTTTATCCTCAATAAAATGCTGGAAACCATCCGGGAACCGCGCAAAGAAATCTCGCCCTATGCGCCCACGATCACGACCATCAAGATTAATCCGGATAAAATCCGCGAGGTCATCGGACCGGGAGGCAAAATAATCCGCGGGATACAAAGCGAAACCAATACCAGCATTGAAATCGATGATTCCGGCATGGTTAAAATTGCGGCCTTCTCAAAAGAGGAAGGCGATGCCGCCCTTAAAATGGTAGAAGACCTCACTCAGGAGCCGGAGATCGGCGCCATCTATGAGGGTAAAGTGGTCAAAATCACCGATTTCGGCGCATTTGTGCAAATTCTGCCCGGCACCGACGGCCTGGTTCATATCTCCCAGCTCGCCAATCGGCGCATAACCAAAGTATCCGATGTCGTAAAAGAGGGCGACACGCTCAAAGTTAAAGTTTTAGAAATCAGCCGGGACGGCAAAATCCGGCTCAGCCATAAAGCGACCCTGGAAGAGACGCATGAACGCTCAAATCGATAAAACCGTTTTGAAAAACGGTATCCGGATTTTGACCCGAAAAATGCCCCATACCCGTTCGGTTTCCATGGGGGTCTGGGTCAATGTCGGTGCTCGTGATGAAAACCCGGCTGAAAGCGGGCTTTCGCATTTTATCGAGCATATGATTTTTAAAGGCACCCGGCAACGGTCCGCCTATCAAATCGCCAAAGAATTCGATGCGATCGGCGGCCACACCAATGCGTTTACGTCCATGGAAAACACCTGCTATCATGCCAAAGTGATGGACACCCATACCGATACCATGGTCGAAATCCTTTCGGATATTTTCTTAAATTCCGTCTTTGACCCCGGGGAAATCGAAAAAGAACGCCCGGTCATCCTGCAGGAAATCAGAATGGTCGATGAAAGCCCGGATGAATATGTCCACCTGCTTTCGGGAAAAAATTTTTGGGGCGACAACCCGCTGGGGCGTTCGATTCTGGGCAGT
>JBFFCW010000299.1:0-5299 GCA_041559695.1 Desulfobacterales bacterium | reverse complement strand
CGGGATTTCAGAAATGACAATCAGGGCCGACCCGATAATCAATGCCGCAATGATGATGGCAAATGACATGCGGTTGCTGGTCTGGTCCTGGGTTGCCAGGATCGTCTCAAGCCCTTTGTGTTCCAGCTGAAAACTGAGCCGTTGTTCCCGAATCATAACGGTCAGATCCATCAGATCCTTTGGAAACTGATGTAAAAATTGAAGCAGCCGCGACATCATATCAAGTACATCGGAAGATATTCGCTGAGGCGCAAAGCGTTCGAGCTTGACCCGCTTAATAAACGGTGTGGCGTGGGCAATCAGATCAAACTCCGGATCCAGCGTCCGGCCGACGTCTTCCAGCGTACTTAAAGCCTTGATCATCAGGAAAATATCGGGCGGGATCCGCAGCCGAAAGCGGAGTGTTAATTCAATCAGATCCTGTAAGAGTTTTCCAATTTCCATATCCTTTAACGGCTTGTAGAGATGGCGTCCCATAAAGTCTGCGAATTCTCTTTCCAGGGCGCGAACATCCGGCTGTTCTTCCCATTCGGTTAAGCGAAGCAACACCTGGGTGGCCTTGACTTCATGCTGACGGACCACGCTGTCGATCAAATCGACAAATTCTTCGCGGGTGGTGCGATCCACAATGCCCATCATCCCAAAGTCCACCATACAGATGACATTGTCCGCAAGCACGAAAATATTTCCCGGATGGGGGTCGGCATGAAAAAAGCCGTGTTCAAAGGCTTGTTTGAGTACCAGCCCGACGATCCTGTCGGCGATCACCTTCTTATCCAGCCCGGCGGCTTCCAGCTTTTCAATCTTTGAGATTTTAATGCCGTCAATCAGTTCGGTCGTCAGCACCCGCGAAGTGGTAAACTCCCTGAACACAACCGGGATGCAGACAAAAGGATGGTCTAAAAATTGGCGGGCAATGCGCTCCATGTGGGAAGCTTCAATGCTATAGTCGATTTCCTTTTCGAGTGTGCGGGCAAATTCTTGAACAATTTTTACCGGCCGATGGATTTCGAACTCTTTTATGTGGCGCTCGGCAAGGGTGGCCAGATGAAGCATAATTTCAAGATCAACTTCGATGACTTTCTGGATGCCGGGTCGCTGAAATTTTACCGCCACCGCTTCACCGTCTTTTAAGCGGGCTTTATGAACCTGGCCGATCGAAGCGGATGCCAGCGGCTGTTGAACCAGTTCATCGAATAGTTCTTCGGAAGGTTTTCCAAACTCGGCTTCAACAACATCTTTGACTTCTTCAAAGGAGAAAGGCGGCACCTCATCCTGTAGTTTTACCAGTTCATCGACAACGTCTACCGGCACCAGATCCGGGCGCGTGGAAAGCACCTGCCCGAGTTTAATGTACGTGGGACCCAGTTCTTCGAATGCCATCCTCAACCGCTGAGGTCGGGTCAATTTTTCAACCCGTTCGCTTCGTTTTTTTGAAATCGCCTGAAGTCCGGCCTCGATGTATTGATCGATCTTCAGACTTTCCAGCAGATCTCCAAAGCCATACTTGAACAGGATGGTCAAGATCTGGCGATAACGATTCAAGTGTCGGTAAGTGCGCCCGATAACGCCTATTTTTCTGATACTCAACATCTGGGATCTTTAAAATTAGCGTTTTTTTGCACCTGCCCTGCTGGCACGTTTTTTAGCGCTGGTGATAGCGGCACCCTTTTTAGCACCCGTGGTGCTGGTGCGCTTGGCGGTCTTTTTGGCAGTTGCCGCGCTGCGCTTCTTGGCAGCTTTAGCGCCGGGACGTCTTTGGGTACCTTTAGTGCCAGTTGCTTTTTTGAGCTGCTGGATCTCTTTCTTCAAGGCTTTAATATCAGCCGCCGTAGCGATATCCATCTTTTTTAAAATATCCTTGACGATCTTTTCCACGTACGTTCCCGTTTTTTTCTGAGTATCATCATAACGCTTTTTCATGTCCTTTATAAATTTTGTCCCTTCTTTTTCAGACATCTTGGCCTTTTTAACGACCTCCTTGGAGAGGGATTCCACCTCATCCCAGGTTTTAGCTGCCAGACCGGCTCCGACCAGGTAAGTTTTTTTTAAGATCTCAATCATGGGGACCTCCTTTCCATAGCAATGTTGAAAGTATTATGATTCCTTTTATTGCAGGTAGAATAATAATAATCATAATTCCGCACAGGTAAAGGCTCAGCCTGCCCGGAAATAAAAGATTAAATCTGATTCTTCAAGCTGGAAACGAGAAATTTTTCCCAAGATCAAAGAAAGTCCCATCCGGAGGGAAGCAGCGGCGTATTTTCATTACATCGCCCCAGTTAAATTTCCAAAAATGAGTTCCAAAAGTTATTTGAGTTTTAATAATGGGTAGCAGCAGCAATTTACAAACAAAAAGGAATATGTTACAAGTCGCAGCGAAGTCTAAATGGACTTTCGAATAATGAGATTCGATGATCACAGAATCGCTTGACTTAAAAAGGGAGCTAGATAAAAAATGGATTTTGAACTTTCAGAAGAACAACTGATGGTAAGAGATATGGCTAGACGATTTGCCGAAACTGAGATCAAACCGAAAGCCGCGGAATTGGACGAGAAGCATGAGCACCCGGCGGAAATCGTCAAACAGCTGGGTGAACTGAAGATGATGGGGATTGCGGTGCCAGAGGAATACGGCGGAGGGGGTATGGATAACGTCAGCTATGTGTTAACGCTTATCGAAATCTCCAAGGCGTGTGCCAGTACAGGGGCTATCATGTCGGTGAACAACTCGCTCTACTGCTATCCGGTGATGGCTTATGGGACTCACGAACAGAAAATGAAATACCTTTCCCCGGTTGCCGCAGGCGAAAAAATAGGCTGCTATGGATTGACTGAGGCAGGAGCGGGCTCTGATCCGGCGGCCCTGCGCACCTCTGCTGTCAGGGATGGAAACGAATGGATCATCAATGGAGAAAAAAAATTCATCACTAGCGGTAATGTGGCCGCATACGCGGTGATCGCTGCTGTCACAGAAAAAGGGAAAGGCTACAAAGGGATCAGCTCCTTTGTACTTGATTTAGAAAATACGCCGGGATTTAAAGTGGGCCATGTGGAAGACAAATTGGGAATCAATGCATCCGGCACAGCTGAAATGGTCTTCGAGGACGCCCGGGTGCCGGCTGACGCGCTTCTTGGCAATGAAGGGGAAGGATTCAAGCAAATGCTCACCACCCTTGATGGTGGCCGGGTCGGCATCGCTTCCCAAGCGGTAGGGATTGGGCGAGCCGTCCTCGAAGAGGCTCTGGAGTACGCTAAGACACGTGAGCAATTTGGTAAACCCATAACCGCCTTTCAGGCCATCCAGTGGAAATTAGCAGATATGGCAACGGAACTGGATGCCGCCGAGCTATTGACCCTGAGGGCTGCTTGGCTGGAGGATAATGGAAAACCTTTTGAAAAAGCAGCCGCTATGGCCAAAATGTATGCATCCGATGCGACGATGCGCGCCTCTGTTGAGGGGGTTCAAATTTTAGGCGGATATGGCTACTGTAAGGAATATCCCATGGAAAGGCATATGAGGGATGCCAAAATATGCCAGATCTATGAGGGCACCAATGAAATCATGCGCCTGGTAATAGCCAATAACCTGATCAAAGGGAAGTAAAAGCACCAAGCGATTTTTTAAAGCACCTGCCAAACACGGCTATTGGGCTATAAATCGGATAAAAGATCGTCACACTTCTGGATGGGAACGCGTGTTCGCCATCCGGAGATAATGATGTATTTATTAAATTTTCAACCGGAAATTACCTTAGATTTCCGAGTATCGCCCTGGCAATGGTATTTTTCTGGGTCTTCCTGCTACCTTCATAAAGTTCCATAATCTTGGCATCCCGGTAAAAGCGCTCGACCTCATACTCGGTCATATAGCCGTACCCGCCCAGCAATTGAATGGCCTCATCCGCCACCTCAACTGCCGTGCGCGCGGAGTACATCTTGGCCATGGCGGTTAGTTTGGGATCGATGCCGCCCTGATCAAAATTCCAGGCTGCCTTGTAGGTCAGGAGGCGGGCAAGCTCTATTTGGGTGGCCATGTCTGCCAGCTTGTGCTGGGTCACCTGAAACTGGGCAATTTTGCGGCCGAACTGCTCGCGCTCTTTGACATAGGCGAGTGCGCGATTATAAGCGCCCTGAGCGGTGCCCAGCGCCTGGGCAGCAACTAAAATTCGGCTCTCATCAAAAAATTCAAGAGCCTGATAAAATCCTTTGCCTTCTTCGCCAATAAGATTAGAGGCCGGCACCCGCACATTCTTGAAGTTAAGTTCGGCGATTGCCACCATATGGATGCCCAACTTTTCACCCACATCGGTAACAGTTACGCCATCTCGATCTGCTTCGACAAGAATTAAACTGATGCCCCGATAAGACGGCTGACAACCCGCATCGGTCTGGCACATCACGGAATAAAAGCCGGCCAGACCTCCGTTGGTAATAAATGTTTTGGTGCCGTTGATAACCCATTCATTTGCGTCACGCACGGCCGTGGTATCCAGTGCGGTAAGATCCGTACCGCGACCCGGCTCAGTAAAGGCACCGCCGGAAATTACCTGCCCTTCTGCAACAGCGGGAAGAAACTTTTGTTTTAATTCCTCGCTTCCAAACCGCAACACGCACTCTGAAGCAAAAGCGGAAAGAATTACCGCGCTGCCAATGCCGGACTCCCGAGCACAAAATTCATCAGCAATAATGATATTTTCCAATACGCCCAGATCCTGTCCGGAATATTCCTCAGGAAAGTGGACCCCCACAAATCCCAGGTCACACGCTTTTTTCCATATTTTAGTCGGAAATTGGTGCTTTTTGTCCATTTCAAGGGCGAGCTCCTTGTCAAATTCACCCCTGGCAAACTCTCTGGCGGCTTTCTGTATTTCTTTTTGCGATTTGGTCAGTTCAAAATCCATGCTAATCCTCCTCCAAAAAACCCTAATTGGAGTTAGCATGGACCCGCAGGCTTTTCAAGTGAAAGCGATCTATATTGCATCTAAACGTCACTCAGGCGGACGAGCGCCTGTTGTTGATATGGTGAGTGGTAGGCTTGGCCCTGGTAAAACGCTCTTGACTGATGACTCAAACTGACTTAATTATTCTGGACTATTCATCCCGATCGACACGGGATCGAAATTAAATGTAAGGGAGTTGAAAAATATGTCATATTCTGTCGCACTTGCCGGTAAAGGTGGAACAGGTAAAACCACCATGGCCGGTATGCTTATAAAGTATTTGCTCAAAAAAGAAAAAACACCCATTCTGGCGGTGGATGCCGATTGCAACGCCAATCTGAATGAAGTACTCGGTG
>JBFFCW010000298.1:0-5306 GCA_041559695.1 Desulfobacterales bacterium | reverse complement strand
ATTGGCGATTGGGATATACGAAGGAATTTTTTGGCTATTCGGAGAGATTTCAGAGTTTATCGTTTTTTTACCAAAGCGCCACCAGCGGCGTTTAAAATTAAATTGAAATTTGTTCTCTGCGGTCTGCATGACCAATAAGATGGGTGTTCGAGCCCCCCATCCGAATATCCAAAACGATTTTAAAAACGCCCATGGATGCCTCAAAATATTACCGAAAAAGCGAATCACGCGGGGTATCCGTCCGCCCCCCCCGGTCAGTATTGTCACTAAGCTTCCCATTACATCCGAACCCTTATTATACCGAACAACCTCTATGTGCGTTTTTGGGTCCGGGTAAATACCGGACGTAATGGCAATGTGATCTGAATAATCTGCTTTGTGGTCATTGACCGTTACGGTGAGAAGTGCTTCGGAATTGGTGCGAACTGAATGCCCCAGCGTCTTCGATATATTGGGGAGCAATCCTTTGTCCTTGCATTCAAACAACAATTTTATAGTTCCCAGAACCCCAGCGCTAAATACCACGCCACGGGCGAACAACGTCTTCTTGGGATGTCGCAGTCCGGTGGATTTTTTGGTGAAAACTTCATACCCCGCTTCTGTGGGACGCACGCCGGTAACTTCAGTTTCAGGAATGATCTCTACGCCGTATTTTTCTTCTGCCAAATAAAGGTAATTTTTGTCTAACGTATTTTTAGCCCCAATCGGGCATCCAATCATACACGCTCCGCAAAAGGTACAGCCCGTTCTTTCCGGTCCGTCTCCGTTAAAATAAGGATCTGGAACTGTTTTTTCAGGTTCACCAAAGAAAACGCCCACCTCGTTGATATGAAATGTGTCTTCTCCACGAATTTCTTTGCCAATTTCAGCTAAAATTTCATCAGCCCGGCCAACTGAGGGGCAGAGCGTGGCGCCCAGCATGCGTTTGCCCTGTTCATAAAAAGGCATTAGTTTTGTCTTCCAGTCTCCCGGCCCCCATTCCGGCCTCAGAAAAATTTCATCCGGAGGTATGAGGAGTTGATTTGCATAGACCAGGCTGCCGCCCCCAACTCCTCCTCCATGGAGAATAAAAACGTGACGCATCCATGTCAGCATCTGGATGCCGTATAGGCCAAGTCGTGGTTTCCATAAGAATTTGCGCAGGTTCCAATTGGTAGAGGGGAAATCTTTAGTGTGATAGCGCCTGCCCTTTTCCAGGACGGCGACTCGATATCCCTTTTCAGCCAAACGAAGCGCCGAGACGGATCCCCCGAAGCCAGAACCAATTACAATATAATCGTACATGGGAACCTCTGCGAATGAATACGTGTTTTTAAAGAAATAAGGCTGCACGGACGTAAAAATATTTTTTTGATTGATATTGAAGAATTATGGTTTAAAAAACACAAGCTGTCAATAAGATGCAGACAAGGCGCATCTTGCAGCAAAATTTCGCTTCAATTAAGTACTACAATGTAGTGTTTTCAATGGCTTACCCCTACATCAGAAATGGGGTGTTTTTTAATTCAAAATACATACTTCACCCTATGGAACAATCTGTCTGCTTGACATACGATGGTTTAAAATATAACCGCTAACCCCGATCAGGAGGTGCTATGGCCAAGGAGGGCAGTTCCGCCGTAAATAAGCCTTTTTGGAAAAGAGCGATCAAACCTGCCATTTTTATTGCCATCGGCATACTCATCGCCTTTCCCCTATTTAGCATTTCCTACTACACCATGGTTCGCACCTCCACTCCTGATTTTTGCGGATCATGCCACGAGATAAAGCCTGCGGTGGTGGCGTGGCGCTCCTCCACTCATACCAACAACGCTTCAGGTGTGGTTGTCGATTGTATGGACTGCCACCTGCCTGCGCCCCAGAAAACCTTCGACTTTTTCTTTGCCAAGACCTACCACGGCATTAAGGACGTGGCCATTCATTTCTTTGTCGATGAATATGACAGGGAAAAAGCACGCAATAATGCGCTGGCCGCTTTTGACAACAGCCAGTGCCAGAAATGCCACCGCAATTTGCTGAACATGCCATATAAGCGCGGTGCCATGCTGGCCCACCGATCAGTGCTGCATGCAAGACCGGGCTACGAGAAAAAATGCGTCGATTGTCATTATGATCTGGTGCATTCTGAAAGAGGTCTGGTGATGTTTCGCCAGACCAGGGAGGTGCCATACCAGGCCAAAGGGCTCAGACAGCTTTAAATCTGTTTTTAGGGAACTTTCTTCTACCTTAAAACACCAATTGAAAGGAGCAAGACCCATGAGGCGAACATTGCTGTTTATTACCATCGGTTTGCTGACCATCGGTCTGATTGTAATTACAGCCATGGCTCAGCAGCCCAATTTTGCCAAGGTCAAGGAATACCGGATCGAGCGCAGTGTCCCTCCGGAAGCCCAGGCATGTATTGAATGCCACCGCGCAACGACTCCCGGTGTTTTTGCGGACTGGGCCAAGAGCCGCCATGCCAACGCCAATATCACCTGCCTGGACTGCCACCTGATCCAGCCCGGTGACCGGGACATCGCCCAGGACCATGAGAAGTACTATAGCCGATCGGATATGCCCTGGGGAGAATCCAAATACAAAATGCCCATCGCCTCGATTGTCACTCCCAAGGATTGCTCGCGCTGCCACCCGGATGAGGCCACCCAATACAGCAAAAGCAAACATGCCAATACCATCGAGATCATCTGGAAGCTGGACCCCTGGTTGAACAAGGGCATGAACTCGGACAACGAGCGCAAGACCGGCTGCTTAAACTGTCACGGCACGGTGGTCAAGATCGATGAAAACGGCGTCATCGATCCAGGCACCTGGCCCAACGCCGGGGTGGGGCGGCTCAATCTGGACGGCAGCAAGGGCGCCTGCACGTCGTGCCACACCCGTCATCGATTTTCCGTGGCCGAAGCCCGCATGCCGGAAGCCTGCGACCAGTGCCACCTGGGCCCCGATCACCCCCAGATCGAAATCTATGAGGAGTCCAAGCACGGCACCATCTACCATGCCTACAAATCTGAATACAATTTCAATGCGGCTGGTGGCACCTGGACAGCGGGCGTGGATTACCGCGCTCCCACCTGTGCTGCCTGTCACATGTCCGGCTCCGGAAAAGAACCCACCAGCCATGATGTGACCTCGCGGCTATCGTGGGAAACCCAGGCCCCTCTGACGGTTCGCCCCCAGGACTTCAAACCTTTTCCCTCCGGTACCAACTGGCAAGATGAACGCCAGAAAATGAAAAACATCTGCAGCGCCTGCCATGGAGATGCCTGGATCAATGATTTCTATGATGGTTTCGACAAGGCGGTGGAAGAGTATAACGAGGTTTACTTCAAACCGGCAAAGGCCAAACTTGACGAGCTTTACGAAAAGGGCCTTCTGGATAAAACCAAGTTTTTCGATGAGCGGTTGGAGGTCGAATACTACGAACTGTGGCACCATGAAGGACGGCGAGCCCGCATGGGCGCTATGATGATGGCGCCTGACTACGCCTGGTGGCACGGCTTCTACGAGTGCAAGCTGCGTTTCGCCAACTATATGGAAGAGGCCAATCATCTGCTTGAAACCGGCAAGAAAGCTTACGTCGCTGAAGATTTTCCCAATGCCACCGGCAGCACCGAACGGCCCAAAGCAATATTTAAAGAATAGTGCCGCTAAATTAACGGTAACAAAAACCCTGCAGCCGGATTCGGCTGCAGGGTTTTGTTCTTTCGCATAATGCCCATGGGCTAAAACCAGAGCGCAAAGCGCATATCGTAAAAAATTGGGAGGTGCTTTCTTTTTTAATTTGAACGCTTTGCGCTATGCACCCTGCCCCATGCCAAAATTATTCCCACTTATTGTCCCCTTTATGCTCCAGGTCGATGGTGTCGTCCTGGTCTCTTGTTCCGGCATCCGCGCCGTCCTGTTTCCGGTTGATTGAGGATAGTGATCCCTGTTCGCTGATGAAAGCGTTTAAAAGCCAGCTGATCACGCTGATCAGAAAAGATCCGAAAATAGCGGTCCAGAACCCATGGACGTCAAATCCCGGGATAACGCCTGAGGCCATCTTTAGCATGAGCGCATTGATGATAAATGTGAACAGGCCGAGACTTAAGATGTTAATTGGAAGGGTAAGCAGCAGTGCAATCGGTCGGAAAAAGGCGTTCAGGAATCCAAGCATTGCGGCAGCAAAAACAGCTGAAAAAAAACCGCTGATCTGAATTCCATCCAACAAATAAGCAGTGGCCACAATAGCGGCTGTTGTGGTCAGCCACCTTATCAAAATGCCCGGCATGGACGTTACCCATTAAAAAAGCATCTCATTCGATCGGAAGAGATGCCGCAATAGAAGTGTTTTCAAAGCCTCAGATCAGGTTCAAGTGCAAGGCGCAGGCCGATCGAGAAAGCGCAGCATACACGGGTATGTGAGCATTTATCGGAGGCCGGCAACCTGATTAAATTCTTGGTATGGTTGGGAATTCGAACAAATGCGCTAAAAAAAATTGTTAATTTTGTCCCTTAACAGGTGGGAGCATCTGAACGTCACCACGCGGCGCCGATCCAGTATCATGTCATCTCCGGTGGCAGGATTTCTCCCGCGACGTTCATTCTTGTCCTTGACACAAAACTTTCCGAATCCGCTGATCAAGACATCTTCGCCTATTTCCAGATTGCTCTTGATCAATTCCAGCAAAGTTTCAAGCATTTCGGCGGATTTATTTTTAGGATATCCAAGTTGCTCATGGATGGCATCAACAATCATTGCTTTTGTGAGTGTCATAGATCGCCCGCTCCTCCGAAGTGTTAAAGGCCTAAATAATTTTGCACGCAAGTGCTAACTTAAATGGAAGGGGTTTGTCAAGAAATATCTTAAATTTAAGCAAATAATTGTTAAATGTCTGCGAAAAGTATGCCAGATGAAGGAGAAAATCCGATATATTTTTTAATTTATTGGCGGCAAAGGCCATAAACTTGTCAATTACTCTACCGCGATCCGATTTTTGTTGGCTTCAAATGTTTTGGGCCCTATTCCCGGAACTTTAATGAGATCTTCGGGCTGTTTAAAAAGACCTTTGGTTTTACGAAACTCAATGATGGCATTTGCTTTTTTTTCCCCGATTCCTTTCAGATTCATCAACTCATCTGCTGATGCTGTGTTGATGTTGATTTTTTGAGCACCTGCGGCCCAAATATTGGGGATCCAGACGAAGATAAAAACCAAAACGGCAACGATTGAAACCCAGGATTTTAAATTCAGCATTTGACACCTCCCTCAGCTAGGGGTTAATAACACCTGAATTGAGCGCTAAAAAAAATCGGCCACCCTT
>JBFFCW010000297.1:0-5344 GCA_041559695.1 Desulfobacterales bacterium | reverse complement strand
GAAGCCGAAGAGAAAGCGGCCAAAGCTGAAGATAAGCCGGAGGAAAAGAAGGAAAAACCGGCCGAAGCTGAGAAGAAACCATCGACTGTTAAGGAAAAGCCGCTGGATAAAATGACGGTCAAAGAACTGCGGGAGATGGCCAAAGACATACCGGGAATTACCGGTGTGCACGCCATGAAAAAAGATCAATTGATCGTCGAAATAAAAAAGGCAAAGGGCATTAAGGATGAACCCATAAAAAAAGCCGATGCCAGCATAGCGGACTTGAAGCAAAAGATCAAGGCCCTCAAAGCGCAACGCCGCGAAGCCCTGGAAGCGAAAGATAAGAAAAAAGCCACTATTTTTAAGCGGCGCATTTCAAGACTCAAAAAAAAGACACGGCGTGCAGCCGCTTAGCGAATGGGTTATTCGGTAATGGGTAATAGAAATAACTCCATTTGGCAGCAAGACAAATAAGAAGTGACTAAAGTGATCTAAAGTGTCTAGAGTGCCTAAAGTTAAGGTCTCGCTTCGCTCCATCTTTTTTATAAAATGGTAGAATTCCTTAACTTTAGGCACTTTAGGTCACTTCTCACTTTAGATAACGTGTATGTATTTTTCAGAAAAGTTCTAATAGCGGATACCGATGATGATCGATCCTACTTCAGTGGCCTTTGATATTGACGGTGTGGTTGCCGACACCATGACGCTGTTTCTGGATATCGCCCGTCAAGAGTATAACCTTAACAGCATTCAGTATAGTGATATTACGTCCTACAAACTGGAGGACTGCCTTGATATTGATCCGCAGGTCATCGATGCCATCGTCCTGCGGATACTGGATGGAAACTACAGTGCCACGTTGCATCCGATTGCAGGTGCTTGCGAAGGGTTGGCAAAAATCGAACGGCATTGCAGCCCCGTAATTTTTATCACGGCACGCCCTTACCCGGGTCCGATTCGGAATTGGATAAACCAGACGCTGCGACTGGATCCGGCCGCCTTTGAAGTTATTGCCACCGGCTCACATGAAGCTAAAGCCGGCATTCTTCGGCAACGCAATATTTCATACTTTGTTGAAGACCGGCTCGAAACCTGCTTTTTATTGCAGGATGCCGCGGTGCAGCCGGTTCTTTATCGTCAGCCCTGGAATCGAGAGCAGCACCCGTTTGTGGAAGTGGGCTCCTGGGATGAATTGCAGGCGCTCATTGAGTTTTAAAAGAGAAACGCCGCATGGAAATGGAACACCATCCGGAAAAACCGTTGATTGATTCATTTTTAGAATCTCTTGTCACTGAAAAAGGATATTCTGGCCATACCCGTCGCGCTTACCGGAAAGATCTTTTGGATTTTTTTTCTTTTTTGGATGAACTCCGCTTTGCAGACAGCGTTCGCCAGAAACGCTCACCAGCCGTAAAATTGAAGCAGATTGACGGGATTATGCTCAGAGGCTATTTGGGGTTTTTGCACCGTAAAAATAAAAAGTCAACCATTGCCCGCAAGCTTTCAGCAATTCGGTCTTTTTTTAAGTACCTGGCAAAAAATAGGATAATTTCAGAAAATCCGGCCGAACTCGTCCTTACACCCAAACAGGATAAAACGTTACCCGTCTATCTTTCCGTTGATGAAATGTTCCGGCTGCTGGATTCAATCCAGACGGATACGCTGCTGGGTTTAAGAAACCGTGCGATTTTCGAAACGCTATACTCCAGCGGCATTCGCGTATCCGAACTTTCCGAGATGAATTTTTCCGATGTCGATTTTTCGGCGGCAGTCGTTGAGGTGTCCGGCAAGGGCAACAAACAGCGGATTGTGCCCGTCGGGCAGAAGGCTTTAGCGGCGATAAAAGCATACCGCACCCGGTTGCAAAAGAAGGCCGGCAGGCTATCCATAAACGAAGGGCCCTTATTTTTAAACCGGTTTCACAAAAGATTGAGCCCCCGTTCGATCGCCAGAATTTTAAAAAAATTGGTGGACACCGTCGGCCTTTTAACACCGGTTTCGCCGCATGCGTTGCGGCATACCTTTGCCACCCATATGCTGGATGCGGGTGCAGATCTGAGAGCCGTGCAAGAACTGCTGGGGCATAAAAGCCTTTCAACCACCCAGAAATACACGCATGTTAGCATTGACCGGCTGATGGAAACTTATGACCGGGCTCATCCCCGGAAGTAATCCGGTGTGCGTTGTCGGAAATTATTTGATCTTCAGCTACAGATTCTAAAAAAAACATGGAAAAATCCAGGAACTTGTCTCATAATCGACAGGCGATACCGCTGTCGAAAACATTAAAGGTCATAAAAAAACCCGCACAGAATACTGAAAATCAACTGTTTAAGCGGTTGAAATTTTAAGAGGATCTCGATGAATTTACATGGCACAACGATTCTGGCAATCAGGCGTAAGGGCAAAGTGGCGGTGGCCGGGGACGGGCAGATTACGCTGAATAACACCATCATCAAGCATCGCGCCAAAAAAGTCAGAAAAATATATCAGGAAAAGATTATTGTCGGATTTGCCGGTGCCACAGCGGATGCCTTGAATCTTTCTGAACGTCTGGAGCAGAAACTCGAACGCTACAATGGCAATCTGACCCGTGCCGCTGTTGAATTGGCCCGGGACTGGCGAACCGACAAATATTTAAGGCGTTTAGAAGCGCTGATGATCGCCGTGGATGAGAAACAGATGTATCTAATTTCCGGCAATGGTGATGTAATTGAGCCTGATGAAGAGATCATCGGGATTGGATCCGGTGGCGTCGCTGCGCAGGCTGTGGCCGCAGCCCTTATTCAGCACACGGAATTAAGTGCCCGTGGCATTGTTGAAGAAGCAATGAAGATCGCAGCTTCGCTTTGTATCTATACCAATGATAAATTCATTATTGAGGAACTTTGAATGAACGCTTTGAAACCTTCTGACGTTGTTATTGAACTTGATAAATATATCATCGGCCAGGACCAGGCCAAACGCGCGGTTGCCATTGCGCTGAGAAACCGCTGGCGGCGCCAGCAGGTTCCCGAGGAGCTGCGCGATGAGATCGCTCCCAAAAACATTATATTGATCGGGCCCACCGGCGTCGGTAAAACGGAAATCGCCAGACGGTTATCCCGCCTGACGGATTCTCCTTTTTCAAAAGTGGAAGCATCTAAATTTACCGAAGTGGGTTATGTCGGGCGCGATGTTGAGTCCATGGTGAGAGATCTTCTCGAGTTGACGATTAATACGCTTCGATCTCGGGAACATGAAGCGGTTAAAGATAAGGCCTGGCAGATTGCGGAAGAACGGATGCTGGATCTTTTGTTGCCGAAATCAGGCGCACCCCCGAATCCGCGAACGGAAGACACAAAAGAAGTCCAGTTCGAATTGGTCACTGCTGCGAGTGAAGAATCATCATCAACCCGTGAAAAACTGCGGGAAATGCTGCGCCGGGGCAAACTGGACAATCGGTTTGTCGATCTGGATGTTGCTGACCGCAGCATGCCGATGGTTGAAATTTTCTCCAATATCGGCATGGAAGAGATGGGGATTAATTTTAAAGATATGCTCGGCGGCGCATTTCCCAAAAGCACCAAACGGCGGAAGGTAAAAGTGCCGGAGGCCATGGAAATTCTGGCTCAGGAAGAAGCCCAGGGATTGGTCGATATGGACAAAGTCGTCAAACAGGCGATTAAAAAGGTTGAACAGTCAGGGATTATTTTTCTGGATGAGATTGACAAAATCGCCGGCCGCGACAGCACCCAGGGCCCGGATGTGTCCCGTGAAGGTGTCCAGAGAGATCTTTTACCGATTGTGGAGGGAAGCACCGTTACCACGAAATATGGTCCCGTAAAAACCGACCACATTTTATTTGTTGCCTCCGGTGCGTTTCATATGGTTAAGCCCTCTGATTTAATTCCTGAACTGCAGGGCCGTTTTCCGATTCGCGTCGAGCTTGACGCTTTGGGGGAAAAAGAATTCGTCAGAATCCTGACTGAGCCCCAAAACGCCTTATTGCTGCAGTATATGGCCCTTTTAAGAACCGAGGGCGTGAACGTGGTTTTTGAGGACGATGCGGTTGAAACCATTGCTAAGATTGCTGAAGAAGTCAATACCCGCACCGAGAATATCGGTGCGCGCCGGCTGCATACTGTTATGGAACGGCTGCTGGAAGATATTCTTTTTGATGCACCGGATGTGGAAAATAAGCGCATGGTGATCGACAAAGGCTATGTCGAATCCAAATTAAAAGATATTAAGGACGATGAGGACCTGAGTCGGTATATTCTGTAAAGAAGAGCACTTTGTTGGTACAATAAGCGATGATTAAAGACGCCAGTGATAAGAACCCCAGTGTGGCCGATATTCTCATTGAAGCGCTGCCCTATATTCGCCGGTTTTCCGGTATGACGATTGTCGTCAAATACGGCGGGCACGCCATGGTGGATGAACAGCTCAAGCAGGATTTCGCCCGGGATATTACGCTGCTGAAATTTGTCGGCCTCAACCCGGTTGTGGTGCACGGCGGGGGACCTCAGATTAATTCGGTGCTGGACCAGATGGGAATCCGGCCTCAATTCGTGCGCGGCATGCGCCTGACCGACGAACGCACCATGGATGTCGTTGAAATGGTTTTGGGCGGCAAGGTCAACAAGGCCATCGTGCACCAGATCAACCAGGAGGGCGGCAAGGCTGTCGGTCTGAGCGGCAAAGATGGCGGTTTGATTCAAGCCAAAAAGCTTAAAATCGTACAGCAGATCGACAGCGACAAGCCACCGGAAATTATTGATCCGGGTCTGGTCGGGGAGGTGACCTGCATCAATTCCGATATTATCGACAAACTGACCCAGCAGGGTTTTATACCCATTATTGCGCCGGTTGGGGCCGGAGAGGCCGGAGAAACTTACAACATCAATGCGGATCTTGTGGCCAGTCGCATCGCTATGGCACTCAAGGCCGGTCGCCTTGTTTTGCTCACAGATGTGGACGGCGTATTCGATGCCGGCGGTGAGCTGATCAGTTCAATTGATGCCGGGCGGATTAAAAAAATGATTGATGATCAGCATATTTCCGGCGGTATGATTCCCAAGATCGAATATGGCCTCAAAGCTCTGGAAAACGGAGTGGAAAAAGTTCAGATCATCAATGGCACCAAACGGCATTCAATCTTGCTGGAATTGTTTACCGACAGTGGAATCGGAACCGAGGTGACAGCATGACCGCCGATGTAATGAAACTTGCCGATCAAGTGATGGCAGCCACCTATCAGAGATTCCCGGTTGCATTTGAAAAGGGGCGTGGCTGCAAGCTCTGGGATACCGCAGGACAGGCTTACACGGACTTTGTGGCCGGTATTGCGGTTTGTAATCTGGGGCATGCCCACCCGCGG